>NZ_PQLN01000086.1:0-17899 GCF_002919855.1 Aeromonas sp. ASNIH8
GGCGGCGTTCGTCTGATGGCCGCCCCCTGTGGTACACTCCGCCATCCCCTGTTTTTGGTAGGCATGCGATGAAATCAGCCCGTCCCCGTCTCTCCCTCTCCGCCCGCCCTGACGCAGGCCGCACGGCCAGCGGGCCCACCACGGTGCGCCCATCCCAACGCCGGGAGGCCCGGCACGCAGGGAGAGTCAACGAGCGCAAACCGGCCCCCGCCCCGGCGGCTCGCAAGCTGCTGCTCCTGAACAAGCCCTACATGGTGCTCTGCCAGTTCACCGACGAGGCGGGCCGCGAGACCCTCAAGGATTACATCAAAGAGCCCGGCATCTATGCCGCAGGCAGGCTGGATCGAGACAGCGAAGGGCTCTTGCTGCTCACCAACGATGGCAAGCTGCAGGCACGCCTCACCCAGCCGGGAGAGAAGACCCCCAAGACCTACTGGGTGCAGGTGGAAGGCATCCCGAGCGAGGAGAAACTGGCCGCCCTTCGCGCCGGTGTGGAACTCAACGACGGCATGACCCTGCCCGCCGGGGCGCGCATCATGGATGACCCTGTGGTGTGGCCACGCAATCCGCCCATTCGCGAGCGCAAAGAGATCCCCACCTGCTGGCTCGAGATAACAATCGTGGAGGGGCGCAACCGCCAGGTGCGGCGCATGACCGCCCACATCGGCCACCCCACCTTGCGCCTCATCCGCTACGCCATCGGGGAGTGGACCCTCGATGGTCTGGCGCCGGGAGAGAGCCGCGCCCTGCCCGCCCCCGAGCTGGCAACCGCGCCACGACCAGCCGCCACGCAAGGCAAACCACGGGCATCCGCCGCAGCCGGGGGCACTGGCCGCAGAGCCCCCCGCACCGCCCGGCCAACAGATCAGGATCCAGCCCGGGGGCGGGACCGCCGCGGGGCAGACCCGCGCCAGGCCAATCGCAGCGGCGGGCGCACCACCGCCCGCCGTCCGGCTCGCACCAAGCCCTCTGAATGAAGGCGACAGCGGATCTGCATCGAGCGCCCCTGCCGGGGCACAGCCAACAAGACAAGGAGTCCTTATGAGCGATCACCCACCGCTGCCCACCCGCCTCACCGTGGCCGCTCTGGTGCACTGGCAGGGGCGTTTCTTGCTGGTGGAAGAGGAGATTGCGGGCCAGCGCCGCTTCAACCAGCCCGCCGGCCACGTGGAGCCGGGAGAAGATCTCATCCAGGCGGCCTGCCGCGAGCTGAAGGAGGAGACCGGACTCACCGCCGCGCCCACCGGCTGGCTTGGGGTCTACCTCTTCAAACCGGCGGACAGCGAGGCCACCTTTGTGCGCACCGCCGTCATCTTCGACCTTGAAAAGTCGCCCGGTCAGCACCATCCAGAGGATCCCGACGGTGACGTACTGGCCTGTCACTGGCTCAGCCTGGAGGAGATTGCCGAGTGCAAGCCCGCCCTGCGAAGCCCCCTGGTGTGGCAGTGTATCCAGGACTATCTGGCAGGCACCCGCCTGCCGCTGTCGGCACTCAAGGCCTTCATCTAAGCGCCATTGGACGCTCTTTTTGACGCTATGGGGCCGAGACAAGAAAAACGATTTCCCGCCGCCGGGCTTCCAAGGAGAACGGCGGCAGGGAGATGTGACCGGGGGCGCAAAACTCTGGTAGAATACGCCCCGTTTAAACGAACTGGTAACTTCGACTAATGACAGACAACAGCCAAATCAAGGTGATCGTCGGCATGTCCGGCGGCGTGGATTCTTCCGTCTCGGCCTACCTGCTCCAGCAGCAGGGCTATCAGGTCGAAGGCTTGTTCATGAAGAACTGGGAAGAAGACGACACGGACGAGTACTGCTCTGCCGCCCAGGATTTGGCTGATGCCAAGGCCGTCTGCGACAAGCTGGGGATGAAACTCCACACCATCAACTTCGCCGCCGAATACTGGGACAACGTGTTCGAGCACTTCCTGGAAGAGTACAAGGCGGGTCGCACCCCGAACCCGGACATCCTGTGCAACAAGGAGATCAAGTTCAAGGCGTTCCTGGAATTCGCCGCCGAAGAGCTGGGGGCCACCTACATCGCCACCGGCCACTATGTGCGCCGTGACGACAGCACCGGCCGCCCGCGCCTGCTGCGCGGTCTGGATACCAACAAGGATCAGAGCTACTTCCTCTATACCCTGAGCGAAGCCCAGGTGGGTCAGAGCCTGTTCCCGGTCGGGGATCTGGAAAAACCCGAGGTGCGCCGCATCGCCGAGCAGCTGGATCTCATCACCGCCAAGAAGAAAGACTCCACCGGCATCTGCTTCATCGGTGAGCGCAAGTTCAAGGACTTCCTGGCCAAGTTCCTGCCCGCCCAGCCCGGTCCCATCGAAACCGTGGACGGCAAGATCATCGGCGAGCATCAGGGGCTGATGTACCACACCCTGGGCCAGCGCAAGGGGCTTGGCATTGGCGGTCGCAAAGATGCCACCGAAGAGGCCTGGTACGTGGTGGACAAAGAGGTGGAGCGCAACACCCTCGTGGTGGCGCAAGGGGAACACCCCCGCCTCTACTCCGACGGCCTGGTCGCGAGCCAGCTGCACTGGGTGGATCGCACCCCCATTCGCGCGCCGCGCCGCTGCACCGTCAAGACCCGCTATCGGCAGGAAGATATCCCCTGCCTGATCCAGCCCATCGACGATGAGACCATCCGGGTCATCTTCGACGAGAAGCAGGCTGCGGTGACCCCGGGCCAGTCCGCCGTCTTCTACGACGGGGAAGTGTGTCTGGGCGGCGGCATCATCGAACAGCGTTTCAGCCATCCGGTCTAAGGGCTGGGCGCTCACGAGCGTCCGCGCTGTACTCCCTTCTCCCCTCGCGGGAGAAGGGTTGGGGATGAGGGGGTAACCACCCTCACCCTGACCCTCTCCCTGAGGGAGAGGGGACAAAGAAAAACAGTACCAGGCAGCGATACATGATTGGCAACGTCCAGGCCGGATCATGGCATCGGCCGGTGAAAGAACAGAACAGGGCCATGAAGATATGAGCGACAAATTCCAAGACAGAACCATGGCCTTCGCAGGCATCTGCCAGGCCGCCTATCTGGTGCAGAAAGTGGCCCGTGACGGCTCCTGCGACGAAGCCTCCCTGCGCGAGAGCCTGCAAAGCATTCTGGTCACCAACCCCACGCAGCCGCTGGAAGTGTTCGGCAGCCACCTGGCCATTCGCGACGGCTATCGCGCCCTGGTGGAACAGCTGGGGGCCGACGGCAGCCAGAAGAATGCCGAGCTGACCCGCTACGTGGTGAGCCTGATCGCGCTGGAGCGCAAGCTCGCCAAGCGCAAGGACATCCTCAACATGCTGGGGGAGCGGATCAGCCAGATCGGCCGCCAGCAACAGCATTTCGATCTGCTCGACGAGCAGATCCTGGCCAACATGGCGAGCATCTACAGCGACCTTATCAGCCCCATCGGGCCCCGCATCCAGGTGGCGGGCACCCCGCTCTTCCTGCAGCAGCCCCTGGTGCAGCACAAGGTGCGCGCCCTGCTGCTCGCAGGCATCCGCGCCGTGGTGCTGTGGCGCCAGCTCGGCGGCAGCCGTACCCAGATCATCTTCGCCCGCAAGAAGATGGTGGAACTGGCCAAACGATTTTAACCCCCACACCAATCATCAGGAGTTCACCCCATGGAGCTGTCCGCGCTGACTGCCGTTTCCCCGATTGACGGTCGTTATGGCGACAAGGCCGATGCCCTGCGCCCTATCTTCTCCGAATTCGGTCTGCTGCGTTTTCGCGTCGAAGTCGAGGTGCGCTGGTTGCAAAAACTGGCCAGCCACGCCGGGATCCCGGAAGTCCCTGCCCTGAGCGAGGCAGCCAATGCCGTGCTTGACGGCATCGTCAGCAACTTCAACGAGCAGGATGCCGCCCGCATCAAACAGATCGAGCGCACCACCAACCATGATGTGAAAGCGGTGGAGTACTTCCTGAAAGAGAAGGTGGAAGTGAACCCGGAGCTGGCCGCCGTCAGCGAATTCATTCACTTCGCCTGCACCTCGGAAGACATCAACAACAACTCCCACGGCCTGATGCTGAAGACCGCCCGGGAAGAGGTGATCAAGCCTTATTGCGAAAAGCTCATCAGCGAGATCAAGCGCCTGGCCGTCGAGTACCGCGACATGCCGCTGCTCTCCCGTACCCACGGTCAGCCGGCGACCCCGAGCACCATGGGCAAGGAGATGGCCAACGTCGCCTACCGTCTGGAGCGCCAGCTCAAGCAGATCATGGCGGTGGAGCTGCTGGGCAAGATCAACGGTGCCGTGGGCAACTACAACGCTCACATCAGCGCCTACCCGGATGTGGACTGGCACCAGTTCTCCGAGGAGTTCGTCACCTCCCTGGGCCTGACCTGGAACCCCTACACCACCCAGATCGAGCCCCACGACTATATCGCCGAGCTGTTCGACGCCCTGGCCCGCTTCAACACCATCCTGATCGACTTTGACCGTGACGTCTGGGGTTACATCTCCCTGGGTCACTTCAAGCAGCGCACCATCGCCGGCGAAATCGGCTCCTCCACCATGCCCCACAAGGTCAACCCCATCGACTTCGAGAACTCCGAAGGCAATCTGGGTCTGGCCAACGCCGTGTTCCAGCACCTGGCGAGCAAACTGCCCATCTCCCGCTGGCAGCGTGATCTCACCGACTCGACCGTGCTGCGCAACCTGGGTGTGGCGGTGGGTTACTCCCTGATTGCCTATCAGGCGACCCTGAAGGGCATCTCCAAGCTGGAAGCCAACGCGGACGCCATGGCCGCCGATCTGGACGCCAACTGGGAAGTGCTGGCGGAACCCATCCAGACCGTGATGCGCCGCTACGGCATCGAGAAGCCCTACGAGAAGCTCAAAGAGCTGACCCGTGGTCGCCGCGTCGACGCCGAAGGGATGCGCACCTTCATCGACACCCTGGAGTTGCCGGAAGCGGTCAAGGTCGAGCTCAAGAAGCTGACCCCGGCCAACTACATCGGCGACGCCCAGCGTCTGGTTGATCTGCTGAAATAAGTGATGTAACCGAACCGGCGGGGGCTCTGTCATGACGGCAGGGCCCCCGTTGATTTTGGCCCATTTGATATGATCACCCTCTATCGGGCCATTTCAGAGCCCTTGCCCAAGCCCGCCTTGGGCAAGCCCTCTCACAAGATACGAGAAGCACCATGTACCAACTCAATCTGGATATCGCTCACTTCCTCGAGCACTACTGGCAGAAGCGCCCGCTCCTCATCAAGGGCGGTTTCACCGACTTTCAGGATCCCATCAGCCCGGACGAGCTGGCGGGTCTGGCCATGGAGGAGGTGATTGAATCGCGCCTGGTCACCCGCTTCAACAACAAGTGGGAGGCGGCCCACGGCCCCTTCGAATCCTACGATCACCTGGGGGAAGAGAACTGGACCGTGCTGGTGCAGGCGTGCAACCACTGGGTACCCGAGGTGCACGAGCTGGCGGTGCCCTTCCAGTTCATTCCGGGCTGGCGCTTTGACGATGTGATGGTGAGCTTCTCCACCCCTCACGGCGGGGTCGGTCCCCACATCGACAACTACGATGTGTTCATCACCCAGGGTCAGGGCAAGCGCCACTGGCGGGTCGGCGATGCCAAGCCCTTGAACGAGTTCGCCGCCCACGCCGCCCTGCTGCACTGCGAGCCGTTCGAGGCGATCATCGACGTCATCATGGAGCCGGGCGATATCCTCTACATCCCGCCCGGATTCCCCCACGAGGGCTACGCCATCGAGCCCTCCCTGAACTTCTCGGTGGGTTTCCGCGCGCCGGACGCCAAGGCCCTTGTCTCCTCCTTTGCCGATCACCTGATCGACAACGAGATCCGCACCGACCGTTACGGCGACCCGGACCTCCAGCCCCGCGCCCGCCACGGGGAGATCCAGCCCCATGAGCTGCACCGCCTGCGGGAGCTGATGCAACAGGCCCTCGACGACGAGACCCTGTTCAAGGAGTGGTTCGGCACCATGATCTCCGAGGCCAAGCACGATCTGGACGTCAATCCGGTGGAGCCGGACTACAGCGCCGACGAGGTGGCCGACCTGCTGAGCCAGGGGGAGCCCGCCATCAAGGTGCCGGGGTTGCGCAGCGTCTGGTTCAGCGGCGAGAGCCGCACCTGCTACATCGACGGCGAAGCCTGGACCCTGCCAAGCGAGGATCCGGCCGCCATCGCACTCCTGTGCGACAAGGACATCATCACCCAGGACGCGCTGGTGGAACTGGCCGATCAGGCGGGCTTCCTGCAACTGCTGACCCGGCTGGTCAACCGCGGCTACTGGTTCTTCGGCTGATCCAGAGGGCTGCCGCCCCTCCCGGCGTGCCGGGAGGGGCGGCGTTTTTTTCCGCTGTAGGCCAACCGGCTCCAGCCTTGCATTGCTTCGCCCTGACGCCGCGGGAGGGAGTGACTACACTGGATGACGGCCAACGGCATCGGGCCGGATCGCCCCGGCAAGGGGACCCTGTTGTTTGTCATTTAACAACATGGGATCGGGCAGGATGCGGGGCCAGAAATGGGAACCAAATGGCCTCAGTTGCGGAAAATCAATTATTTTAGCCCCTAAAATGAGCTGTGAGCGAAAACGTTATCTTTCAAATTGAGGCCGTTTTCGCTCAAAACGTTGTTTCTGGATCATAAAAAGTATCCAAAAACTGGTGTATATTGCACGGCGGAAATTCCTTAACCATGAAGACTGACATGAAAAAGACCAAAATCGTCTGCACCATCGGTCCCAAGACCGAATCCAAAGAAATGCTGGGCAAGATGCTGGATGCCGGCATGAACGTCATGCGCCTGAACTTCTCCCACGGCGACTACGCCGAACACGGTGGTCGCATCAGCAACCTGCGCGCTGTCATGGCCGAAACCGGCAAGCACGCAGCCATCCTGCTGGACACCAAGGGTCCGGAAATCCGCACCATCAAGCTCGAAGGCGGCAACGACGTCTCCCTGGTCGCCGGCCAGACCTTCACCTTCACCACCGACCAGACCGTGGTGGGCAACAAAGACAAAGTCGCCGTCACCTATGCCGGTTTTGCCAGCGACCTGCGCGTCGGCAACCGCATCCTGGTTGACGACGGCCTGATTGGCCTGGACGTCATCGAAATCACCGAGCGCGAAGTGATCTGTAAAGTGCTCAACAACGGTGACCTGGGCGAGAACAAGGGCATCAACCTGCCGGGCGTCTCCATCAAGCTGCCGGCCCTGGCCGAGAAAGACAAGCGCGACCTGATCTTCGGTTGCGAGCAAGGCGTTGATTTCGTTGCCGCTTCCTTCATTCGCAAGAAAGAAGACGTGCTGGAAATCCGTGAGCACCTGAAAGCCCACGGCGGCGAGAACATCCAGATCATCTCCAAGATCGAAAACCAGGAAGGCCTGGACAACTTCGACGAGATCCTGGCTGTCTCCGACGGCATCATGGTTGCCCGTGGCGACATGGGTGTCGAGATCCCGGTAGAAGAAGTGATCTTCGCCCAGAAGATGATCATCGAGAAGTGCAACAAAGCCCGCAAAGTGGTCATCACCGCGACCCAGATGCTGGACTCCATGATCAAGAACCCGCGTCCGACCCGCGCCGAAGCTGGCGACGTGGCCAACGCCATCCTGGACGGTACCGACGCAGTCATGCTGTCCGGTGAGTCCGCCAAGGGCAAGTACCCGCTGGAAGCCGTGACCATCATGGCCACCATCTGCGAGCGTACCGATGCCGTGATGCCCTCCAACCTGTCTGCTGCCAACGACAGCAACAAGCTGCGCATCACCGAAGCGGTCTGCAAAGGCGCGGTCGAGACCTCCGAGAAACTGGACGCCCCGCTGATCGTGGTTGCCACCGAAGGCGGCAAGTCTGCCAAGGCCATTCGCAAATACTTCCCGAAAGCCTGGATCCTGGCCATCACCACCAACAAGAAGACCGCTGCCCAGCTGGTGCTGACCAAGGGTGTGGTTGCTCACGTGGTTGACTCCATCGCCTCCACCGACGACTTCTATCGCATCGGCAAAGAAGCTGCGCTGGAAATCGGCATGGGCGTGAAGGGTGACGTGGTTGTCATGGTCTCCGGTGCCCTGGTACCGAGCGGTACCACCAACACCGCCTCCGTTCACGTACTGTAATCAGTCCTGAACCGATGAAAGCGGCGCCTGCGGGCGCCGTTTTTTTTTATCTCTCCCCCTGCTGCCCCTCTTGCGCCGGTGCTAGAATCCACGCGGATTTTACCCTGGTGGAAAATCCCCCGAACATCGCATAATCACCCGGACGCTTTATGCTCTCAACACGCTTCAAAAGAGCCTCGGCCACCCTGCTGCCGCTGCTCTGTTTACTCATCACCTTCTGGACCCCGAGCACCCTGGCGCAGGATCTGCCCCAGCGCGCCACCGTGCAGCGGGCGCTCGATGCCCTCGGCAAGTCGGACACCCCCACGGCCAGCCAGCAGGCGGACCAGAAGTTCCTGACTGATACCCTCTCCCTCCTCGACAGCATCGACAAGGAGAAGAGCAAGGCCAAAACCCAGAGCGAACGCCTGCGCACCCTGCCGGCAGAGCTCAAGGAGATCGGCGCCAAGCTCGACGCCCTGACCCAGGGCAAGAGCCCGGAGCAGCTCAAGAGCGAATACGCCACCATGAGCCTGGCGGAGCTCGATGCCCGCCAACCCGAGATCATGGCCAACATGCAGGCGGCCCAGGAGGCCCTTGGCACCATCGGCAGCCAGATCACCAACCTGCAGACCCTGCCGGAGCGGGCCCAGGCCAGCATGAGCCGCGCCTATCAGCGTAGCCAGGAGATCCGCACCCGCCTCAACGCCGGGGACGGGGTGAGCAGCGCCGAGAAAATGAAGCTTAATGCCGAACTGGCCCTGCTGGATCTGCAACTGGCCAACCTGCAAAAGGAGCTGGACAACCGCACCAGCATGCAGGATCTGGTGGTCAAGCAACGGGACTACCAGAGTGCCCGTCTCGCCAGTGAAGAGCAGAAACTGCAGGCATTGCAGGAGCAGAGCAGCGCCAAGCGCCTGGGGGATACCGAGAAGACCGCCGAAGAGACCGGCGAACTGGTGGCCGCCGAAGACAACCCCCTGGTGCAAAAAGAGCAGGAGCTCAACTACCAGCTCAGCCAGCAACTCATCAGCTCCACCAACAGCCTCAACACCCTGGCCCAGAAGAACCTGCAGGCGAAGAGCATGCTGGAGCGCGGCACCCAGACCGAGCGCAACCTCAACGAACAGGTGCAGATGCTCAAGGGCAACCTGCTGCTCTCGCGCATCCTCTATCAGCTCTACCAGCAACTGGAAGCGGCCCCCTCCACCCTGGTGAAGAACCTGGAGGAGCAGATCGCCGACCTGCACCTGGCCCAGTTCGAACTGAGCCAGCAGCGTGACCAGCTGTTCCAGAAGAACCAGTATCTGGACAACCTCATCGCCAGCAGCGGCGAGTCGGTGAGCGACGAAGACAGGGCCAGCCTTGCCAAGCTCATCGACACCCGCATCGGCCTGCTGGATCAGCTCAACCGCCAGATGGATGCCCAGCTCACCAACGCCATCAGCCTGCAACTGACCCAGCAGCAGCTGACCCGGGTCTATGCCTCCATCGAGTTCACCCTGCAGCAGCACATCTTCTGGGTGAGCAGCAACAAGCCCATCGATGCCAAGTGGTTCATCACCTGGCCGGCCCAGGCCTTCAAGCAGGCCTCCGACTGGGTGCTGAAACCGGACTGGAGTGGCTGGGGCGACATGCTGCTGGCAGTCTCTCTGCTGGCACTGCCCCTGCTGCTGGTGGGGGGCCTGCTGCTGTGGAAGCGCGGCACCCTGCTCGAGCGCCAGAAGAAGATCGTCAAGGATCTGGGACGTTTTCGTCAGGACAGCCAGTGGCACACCCCCCGTGCCCTGCTGTTCACCGTGCTGCAACGCCTGCCGGGCACCCTCTTCATCCTGGCCGCCGGCCTGCTGCTCGCCTATTGCGGTCTGCTGAGCCCGAAACTCATCTTCCAGATCACCCTGAACCTGGCCCTCGGCTACCTGGTGTTCAGCGTCTACCTGTCGGTGATGCGACCGGGGGGCATCGGCGAGACCCACTTCCGCATGCCGCGGGACGAGCTGCAGGCCAAGCGCAACAGCATGCGCTACCTCTGGCTCCCCCTGCTGCCCCTCATCATGCTGTCGACCAAGGCGGTGGTGGAACCCTCCTCCCTTGGCAACGACGTCATCGGCCAGGGCATGACCATGCTGCTGCTGGGACTGACCGCCTACCTGGTGCTGCCCATCTCCCGCGCCCGCATCAAGGGCGAGGCGAGCATGTTGCAGACCCTGACCGCCGTCGCCCTGGCGCTGGCGCCGGTGGCCCTGATGGTGCTGGCAGCCCTTGGCTACTACTACACGGCCCTGAAACTCACCGGCAGGCTCATCGAGTCCTTCTACCTCATCATCATCTGGGGTCTGGTCTATCGCACCGCCCTGCGTGGTCTTGAGCTGGCGGCCCGTCGTCTGGCCTATCGCCGCGCGGTCGCCAAGCGGGAACACAAGACCCAGGAGGATGCGGAAGGGGGCGAAGCCATCGAAGAGCAGCCCATGGATCTGGAAGAGGTCAGCCAGCAGTCCCTGCGTCTGACCCGCATCATGCTGCTGCTGGTGTTCGGCGTCGCCTTCTACTGGCTCTGGTCTGATCTGGTGGCGGTCTTCACCTACCTCGACAGCGTGGTGCTGTGGCACAAGAGCGAAGGGACCGGGGCCAACGCCGTGCTCTATCCCATCAGCCTGAGCGACGTGCTGACCGGCCTCTTCGTGTTTGGTGCGGCTCTGTCGCTGGCCCGCAACCTGCCGGGCCTGCTGGAGGTGCTGGTGCTCTCCAAGCTGCGCCTTGCCCAGGGCACGGCCTATGCCTTCACCACCATGCTCAACTACGCCCTGATCGGGGTAGGCAGCCTGACGGCGCTGGCCATGCTCGGGGTCCAGTGGGAGAAGCTGCAGTGGCTGGCCGCCGGTCTCTCGGTCGGTATCGGTTTCGGCATGCAGCAGATCGTCTCCAACTTCATCTCCGGCATCATCATCCTGTTCGAGCGCCCGGTGCGGATCGGCGACACCGTCACCATCGGCACCATCTCGGGCACGGTCAACAAGATCAGGATCCGCTCCACCACCCTCACCGACTTCGACCGCAAGGAGGTGATCATCCCGAACCAGCAGCTGATGATAGAGCGGCTCATCAACTGGTCCCTGTCCGACACCGTCACCCGGGTCATCGCCCGGGTCGGAGTGGCCTATGGCTCTGATCTGGATCTGACCCGCAAGCTGTTGATGCAGGCCGCCATGGAGAACAGCCGGGTGCTGAAAGACCCGGCCCCCATCGTCTACTTCCTCACCTTCGGGCCCAGCACCCTGGATCACGAGCTGCGCTTCTTCGTGAGCGAGCTGGGGGATCGCAACCCGGCCATCGACGAGCTGAACCGCCGCATCGACGTGCTGTTCCGCGAGCATGGCATCGAGATCGCGTTCAACCAGATGGACGTCTACATCAAGAACATGCAGGGAGACGAACAGAAGGTGGAATCCCGCCCGGCGCTGCCGCCGGCAGGGAACCAGCCCGTCTGATCCCGCCCGCTTCACAGGCCCCGTCACGGGGCCTGTTTTTTTTCTGCCCGCCCCCCGCCTTGGAAAGCGCAGATCGCCCCCAATATAGGGAAGACAACGGACTGTCTGCACGAGGAACCCAATGGACTCTCTCTACGCCGTGGTGCTCTTTGCCATCTCGGCATCGGTCACCCCCGGCCCCAACAACATCATGGTGATGAGCGCCGGCGCCAGCGTCGGGATACGCAAGAGCCTGCCCCTGCTCATGGGGATCTGCGTCGGCTTCACCCTGATGCTGTTGCTGGTGGGGCTGGGCTTTGGCCAGCTCTTTACCCGCTTCCCCGAACTCCACATGTTCATCAAGTGCGCGGGCACCCTCTATCTGCTCTATCTTGCCTGGCTCATCGCCCGCCCGACGGACGGGATGGCTGACAGCAACGGGACCCGCCCGTTCGGCTTTTTCAAGGGAGCCCTGTTCCAGTGGGTCAATGCCAAGGCCTGGGTGGTCGCCACCGGCGCCATCGCCGCCTTCACCAGCGCGGGGAGCGACCCTTTTGAACAGCACCTCGTCATCGCCCTGACCTTCTTCATCGTCTCTTTCCCCTGTGTCGGACTCTGGCTCCTGTGCGGTTCCCTGCTCAAGCGCTGGCTGGCAAACGATCTTGCCCGTCGCCGCTTCAACCAGGTGATGGCAGCCCTGCTGGTACTGTCAGTGGTGCCCGTCATTCGCGAGATCCTGATCCCCGCCTGAGAGGCCGGGACTCCCCTTTCCCTTGACCCGACGGATGGCCGTCGCAAAGGAGATGCAATGCAACAAGTGGTCTATGTGGCCAACCCGGTGAGCGGGTTGATCCATGTGTTTCGCCTCGAAGCAGGCACCCTCGCCCCGCTGCAGGAAGTGCAGACCGGCGGCGAGGTGCAGCCCCTGGTCATCAGCCCGGACCGGCGCTGGCTCCATGCGGGGGTGCGCCCCGATTTTCGGGTGCTGAGCTTCCCCATCGCCGCCGATGGGCGGCTCGGGGCCCCGACCTCGGCGCCGCTGCTCGGCAGCGCCTCCCACACCTGCACCGATGGGAGCGGCCGCCTCTTCTTTGCCGCCTCCTACGCCTTCAACCACGTCACCGTCTCCCGCCAGGATCAGGCGGGCCGGATGCAGCCCCCTCACCAGCGTCTCGACCACCTGATGGCGGCCCACTCGGTCACCTGGCTTACGGGGCAAAACGGGGAGCAGGATCTGCTGGTGGCCTGCCTGAAAGAGGACAGGGTGCGCCGCTTTGCCCTGGTGGACGAGAGGCTGGTTCCCCATCCCTTGGGGGACATTCACACCGCCCCCGGCGCCGGGCCCCGCCATCTGGCACTGCACCCGGACAACGGCGATCTCTATTGCCTCAACGAACTCGATGCCACCCTCAATCGCTACCACAGGGAGGCGGACGGACAGATAGTGGCGCGCGAGAGCCTGGACATGCTGCCCCCAGGCTATGAGGGGGAGCGCTGGGGCGCCGACCTGCACCTGACCCCGGATGGACGCTTTCTCTACACCAGCGAACGGGCCAGCAGCCTGCTCACCCTGTTCGGCGTCTCCCCCCAGGATGGCGCCCTCACCCCCCTCGGCCACTTCCCGACCGAGGCCTGTCCCCGGGGCTTTGCCATCGACCACAGCGGCCACTGGCTCATCGCGACCGGGCAGCAATCCCACGAGGTGGCGCTGCATGCCATCGACCCCGAAAGCGGCCAGCTCACCCCGGGCCCACGGAGCGAGGTGGGCAAGGGGGCCATGTGGGTGAGGGTGCTCGCCCTCCCCTGAGATGGCGAAAAACGGGCATAAAAAAAGCCATGGCACTGCCATGGCCTGCGTGAGCCGGCCCCCTCAGGAGCCGGTCACCTCCTTCAGGAAACCGGTGAAGCGCTGCCAGGACTTGGCATCGGCATCGGCGCGGTAGTTGTCCGAACCAAAGACGCTGAACGCGTGGGGAGCACCGCTGTAGCTGGTCGCCTCGTGCTTCACCCCGGCGCTCTCCAGCTCGGCCACCAGCGCCGCAAACTGACCCAGAGAGACCGCCTCGTCGGCGCTGCCGTGCTGGACAAGCAACTCTCCCTTCACCTCTTTGTAGTCCTGCCCGGCCGGGGTCTCCAGCCCGCCGTGCACGCTCACCACCCCCTTGAGATCCGCCCCGCTGCGGGCCAGCTCCAGCACGGCGGCGCCGCCGAAGCAGTAACCGAGGGCCACCGCATTGTCGAGCCGCCCCCCCTGCCTGCCCGCCTCCGCCAATCCCCCTTGCAGCAGGGTGCGCATCCTGGTCCTGTCCTGATAAAGGGCCCCGGTGAGGCGCTTCTTGTCTTCCACCGTGCTCGGCCTGACCCCGGCACCGAACAAATCTACGGCAAAGACACTGTAGCCCAGGGCCACCAGCATCTCGGCCCGCTTGATCTCGTAACCGTTGAGCCCGTCCCAGTCGTGCACCAGCACCACCAGAGGGGCATCCTTGTCGGCACCCGCCAGGTAATAGCCCTCGAACGGATTGCCTTCGACCTCGTAGCGCACCGCACCGGCCTCGGCCGCGCCGCTTCCCATCAGCCCCAGCAGGGCCAGGATCCATGCCCTCTTCATCCTTTCGTCCTCTCCCGTCAATGGTGCCCCTGAGTGTAGCCGCTTCACATGGGGAGGCCGGGTTCAGTGGTACGCAGGCAAAGAAAAAGAGGCCACCCGAAGGTGGCCTCTTTTTCATCATCTCAACGTACAGCAAGCCAGGCGCTTAATCCTTGGCGCTCTCCATGGCACCCGTTTCGGAGTGCTGGGGCAGGATGAGGTTCAGCAGGATGGCCGCCACCGAGGCCAGCCCCACGCCCGCCAGGGCGAAGTCACCGATCTTCATCTCCAGGGCACCGACACCCACGGTCAGGGTCACCGCCACGATGGCGATGTTGCGGGACAGCCCCAGATCCACCTTGGACTCCACCAGGGTCTTGAGACCGATGGCGGCGATGGATCCGAACAGCAGCAGCATGATGCCGCCCATCACCGGCATGGGGATGGAGGTGAGCAGGGCGTTGAACTTGCCGAAGAAGGCCAGAATGATGGCGAACACCGCGGCCCAGGTCATGGTGACCGGGTTGAAGTTGCGGGTGATCATCACGGCGCCGGTCACTTCCGCATAGGTGGTGACGGGGGGACCACCGATGAAACCGGCGAAGCAGACGCCGATGCCGTCACCGGCCAGGGTGCGGTGCAGGCCCGGATCCTTGGTGTAGTCCTTGCCGGTCACGCCGCCGATGGCGAGCACGCCGCCGATGTGCTCGATGCAGGGGGCGATGGCCACCGGCAGCATGAAGAGGGCCGCGGCCCAGTTGATCTCCGGGGTCTCGAAGTGGGGCAACGCCAGCCAGGGGGCGTTGACCATGCCGTCGAAACTCACCTGGCCCATCAGCACGGCAGAGACATAACCGGCGATGACACCGCACAGGATGGGGATGAGCTTGATCCAGCCCTTGCAGAACACGGCGGCAATCAGGGTGACCGCCAGCGAGATCCCCGCCAGGGTCAGCGCCGTGGTGGCAGGCACCACCTGCTCACCGCCGGCACGGCCCATGGCCATGTTGCAGGCTACCTGGGCCACCGACAGGCCGATCACCATGATGACGGGACCGATGACCACGGGGGGCAGCAGCTTGTGCACGAAGCCCATGCCACGAGCGCGGATGATGGCCGCCAGGATGAAATACATGAAGCCCGCGGCAAACAGACCGAACATGGTGGAGGGCAGGCCCCAGGTCTGGGTGGCATAGATGATGGGGGCGATGAAGGCGAAGCTGGAGCCGAGGAAGATCGGCACCTGGCGACGGGTGCAGAGCTGGAACAGCAGGGTGCCGACACCGGCGCCAAGCAGGGCCATGGAGGGATTCAGTCCGGTGAGCAGGGGCACCAGCACCATGGCACCGAAGGCGACAAACAGAATTTGCAGCCCGGCGACGCTTTGCTTGACCAAGGAAAACATGGGTATCCTTAATTTTTTGATAACTGACAGGGATATTTGACACTTTTCAGTCATCACAAGACGTTTTCAAGGCAGCCAACGGGCCAAACGGCGTCATTTGTTGCCTTTTACTGCTTGGGGAGGGCATGAAACTGGCTTTTTAGGCGGGATTCGCTGCTACAAGCATCGAGGATGTGATTTTACGCAATTTTATGGCCAACGCCAATCGTTTTTCCGGCGAGTTGACATGACAAGGCTTTCAACTGGTCGACGCAGATATCGCCCCAACCCCCTCTCTATACTCGAAGGCGTGACCCCACACCGACAAGGAGTTTCCCATGTCACTGCCCTCGTTCAAACCCAGCCAGCGCCGGCTGCTGCTGGGCTCGGCCATCGCCCTGGCCCTGTTCGCCACCCCGCTGAGCTATGACTTCGACCACCACCAGTGGCAGGTAAACCAGGCCCATGCCAAGTCCTGCTTCATTGCCGGTACCCGCATCCTGATGGCCGATGGCTGCGAACGCCCCATCGAGACCCTGCGGATCGGCGATCGGGTGCGGGACAGGCACGGGCAGAGCAACCGCATCCAGGCCATCGAGCGGGTGGCGCTGGGGGGGCGCAGGCTCTACGGGCTCAATCATCTGCCCCCCTTCTTTACCGCCGAGCACCCCTTCCTCACCACCCGGGGCTGGGCGGCCATCGCACCGGCCATGACTCGCACCGAAAACCCGGCCCTCGCCGTGCTGCCGCTCTTTACCGGCATGCACCTGCTGGGTTGGTCAGAGGGAGGCAGCGCGGGCAACCTGGCGCTGGCGCCGCACCCTGTCGACCTGCCGGTGGCCTCCCTCTCCTGGGTTGATGCCCCGCCCGCCACGGCGCTGTTCAACCTGATCCTCGATGGCAGCCACAGCTATGTGGCCAATGGGCTGATCGTGCACAACAAAGGGGGGGATGGCGGCGGCAACAGTGGTAGCGGAGGCGGCAACAGCGGCGGCGGAGGCAGCAACAGCGGCGGTGGGGGCAATAGTAGCCACAGTGGAAACAATAGCGGAAATGGAGGCGATAGTAGCCATAACGGAAACAATGGCGGGGACGACAGCGGCCACGGCGGCGATGACCGTGGTCAGGGCGAACATGCCGGTGGCGACCAGCACGCTGGCGGCGATCGCCACGGCGGTGGCGACAAGCATGCAGGCGGGGAGCGTCATGCCGGTGGCCGGGTGGACGACAACGGCGTGGACGCCGTCGACGCCAATGGCAACAAGCTTCGAGGCGATGGCAGCGTGGATGACAACGGTATGGACGCCGTCGATGCCAATGGCAACAAGCTTCGAGGCGATGGCAACGTGGATGACAACGGTGTGGACGCCGTCGACGCCAATGGCAACAAGCTTCGAGGCGATGGCAGCGTGGACGACAACGGTGTGGACGCCGTCGACGCCAATGGCAACAAGCTTCGGGGCGACGGCAGCGTCGATGACCGCCTGGTGCCCCCGCCCGCTCAATAGGTGTCAGCGTCCTGCCCCGCACACACAGCAGGGCAGAAAACAGAGAGGGTGGCCTGGGCCACCCTCTCTTTTTCTATGGCATCGTCATGCCCGCGACACGTGCGGGCAGGTCGCACCTCAGACCCGGCGGTACGGCAGGTAGACCGGCTCCCACATATGGCTCAGGATGTGCTCTTGCAGATCCTGACCGATGAGCGGGTGGGAGGGGTCGCGGCGCACGATATCCTTGAGCACCGCGGTCGCCACGTGCACCGAGATGTTGCGCAGCTCGCTGATCCTCGGGTAGACGGTGCCCCGGGCGAGATCCGCCTCGCTCACGCACTCCGCGAGCGCAAAGGCGGCGGTGGTGAAGATGTCCGGGCTTATCTCGCGGATCTGGCTGACGATGGCCGCCAGCCCCACCCCGGGGAAGATGAAGACGTTGTTGCCCTGACCGATGCGATAATCCTGCCCCTCATGGTGCACGTCCTTGAACGGGCTGCCGGTGGCGACGATGGCGCGCCCCTGGCTCCAGCGGAAGATGTCTTCCGGCAGGGCCTCGCAGTTGGCGGTGGGGTTGGAGAGGGGGAACACCATGGGGCGATCGCAGTGGGCCAGCATCAGCTGGATGTGCTCCTCCTGGAAGGCGCCACCGGCGCCGCTGGTGCCGAGCAGCACTGTGATGGGCACGTGGCGCAGCACCTCGGTCAGCCCCGCCTTGCCCGGCAGATCCCACTGGGCCAGCAAGAGGCCCGGCTTGGCGTAGCGGCGCTTGTACTCATCCAGCCCCTCGCGGTTGTCACACACCAGCCCCTGGGTATCCAGGATGTATATGCGATCCCGCGCCGCCTGCGGGTCAAGCCCCTCGCGGATCATCCCCGCGCAGATCTGATG
>NZ_PQLN01000087.1:0-17810 GCF_002919855.1 Aeromonas sp. ASNIH8
CCCGTCCGCCGCTCGCCGGCAAAAGTAGCAAGCTACTTTCCCGCTGCCGCTCGACTTGCATGTGTTAGGCCTGCCGCCAGCGTTCAATCTGAGCCATGATCAAACTCTTCAATTTAAGTTTGGTTGCCAATAAAGGCGGCTCAATGAATTGCTGAATTAACTGCTGCAACTTTCGTTGCTTTGGTCACTTCATCAGACATTGATATCAAAAATTGTTTTTGATACTCGATGCTGTGAGTGCCCACACAGATTGCTTGATTCAAATTGTTAAAGAGCGACGCAGCTTTTGGCTGCTGCGGGAGTGGCATTCTACTCAACCGCCCTCTCGAGTCAAGCCTTATTTTTACAGGCTTTTCGAGGCTATCGACCAGGTTGTTTACGTTGCCGCTTGCCGTGTCGATGGAGGCGCATTATAGAGACATAGATCACATTGGCAAGCTCTCATCGCAATAAAATTGCAAAAAAATGCCAATTCTTAGTTATTCATATCAAAACACAGTTTTTATACAGACTTACCCACAGGACAAGCCCCAGAAGGGCTTATTCTGCACCCTATTACCTCCCGTTCCTCTCTGCCCGTCTCCTGTTCGAAGGGTTGCTGACCATATCAATCCATATATAAAGGAAGAGAATCGCAAAGTGACGATCAGGCCAGTCCTGCCTCAGCAACCCAGGCAGCGATCAGCTCGGCTGCCGCCATGGAGCGGCAACCCGATATATTCTGCCCGGCCCAGAGTGGCGAGAAACCGCTGTCACCCGCCTTTTCGGCTGCGGCACGCAACGGAGCCAATGCGCCGCTGGCATACGGGAAGTCTGGCGGCAGCACCGAAAGGGGGCCGAGTTCCCGCATCAAGCGGTTGACTATCCCCCGCGCCGGACGGCCGCTGAACAGATTGGTCAGTGCGGTGTGTTGGCCATGCCTCCCCTGCAGCGCCGCACGATGCAGGGGCGAGGTCGTCGCCTCGTGGCAGCAGAGGAACGCCGTTCCCACCTAGACTGCGCTGGCCCCCAGTGCCAAGGCAATCTTGATCCCCTTGCCGTCGACTATGCCCCCGGCGGCGATGACAGGCAGATCCACTGCCGCCACTACCTGTGGCAGAAGGGTAAAGGTGCCCTGCTGCAAGCTGAGATCCTCACTCAGGAAATGGCCGCGATGGCCACCCGCCTCCAGCCCCTGGGCGATGACGGCATCGGCTCCGTGGTCAGCAAGCCACTGCGCTTCTGCCACCGTGGTGGCGCTGGCAAACACTTTTGCGCCTGTGGCTTTTACCTGGGCAAGCAATTCGGGCTCGGGCAAGCCGAAGTGGAAACTGACCACGGCAGGTCTGAACTCTGCAAGCAGGGCCGCATGCTCGTCATTGAAGGGGGCCCGAGAGGGGGCTCGCGACGGTGCAGCGGCATCCACCCCGAACTCGGCGTAATAGGGTAACAGTACCTGGCGCCAGCGCTGCTCCGCTGCCGGTTCCGGCTCGTGCTGCCGATGGCAAAAGAAGTTGATGTTGTATGGGCCCGGCCCACTGGCGGCGAGGCGGCTCAGCTCCTGGCGCAGATCGGCACCACTCAGCATGGCGGCAGGCAGGGAGCCCAGTGCCCCCGCACTGGTCGCCGCCATCGCCAGGGCGCTGTTCTGCACGCCCGCCATGGGGGCCTGAATGACGGGATAGCGCATCCCCAGTTCGGCAAAGAGCGTCATATGACGGTTTCCTGTTTCTGATGGTCAGTCTGATTGTGCGCCAGAGGCGGGTTGAGTCGGCAGAGCGCACCTGACGTGCTGACACGTCGTCTGGCGATATCGCCTGTCCAGTTCCCGGCCAGACATCCTGTCTTGGCTTTCATCCATCAGGCTCCTTGAGGTTCATGGCACATCGGGCCCGCGAAGGGCCCGAACGTGAAGTGTCAACGCACGCTGCGCAGCAGGAAGTCCGGCTGGCCACAGGAGCGGCGCTCCCGCTTCTGCATCTCGTCGGAGCAGGGAACCGCATCCGTCCCCTGCTTGTTGATGCAGATGTAGATCTCCCGCAGGAAGCGGCCCCCATCGGCGCAGGCCACCGTGATGTTATCGGGGGCCAGCCACTCGTTGGCGCTCGCCAGATCAGCCTTGAGCTGGAAGCTGGTTTTGCGCAGCGGCTCTTCCGGCGATTGATAGTCGGCCGGGATCTTCACCTTCTGGCGCAGCTCGCTGGCCAATTGGTGAAATGCCTCCTGGCTCAGCCCGGAACAGGTGCCGTGCTTCTCCCATTCATGGCGATAGAGGAAGCGGCTGGGGTAGAGCCCGGCAAACTGCTGCTCCATATCCGCATCCAGCCGCTCGCGGGTGCAGCTGGCGGGGTAGCCGCGCTGATACTGGGGCCAGAGCCCATGCAGCACGAACCCCAGCTTGCGGGCGCACTGCTCCCGATCCCCTGGCTTGATGGCGCAATGCTCGGGCGACCAGGAGAGTGCCATGGCGTAATAGTCAAACTCCCCCGCATAGCCTTTGCCCTGGGCGGCGGAGATCCACAACAGCGACCCCACCAGCCATACCATGACCTGCTTCATCTCTCGTTCCCCCTCATCTCTTTGCACCCGGTGGCGCCCCATTTTGCGCCCTCATGCTCCCATAACAGGGAGTCAAAGAACAATCGCTCAAAATGGCCTTACTCACTGTGGGTCAGACCAGTAAAAGGTTTCCCCTGCCGGATCAGAGGCGTAAGCTGGCTCTCCGGCGGGCCTTCATGACGCGCCACGTTTCCCCGATTTCATCAGCAACAGGACGTAACATGATCCGCAAGAATCCCTCAGGTCACCTGCCCGTTATCGACGAATCCGCCTATATCGACAAGACCGCCATCATCTGTGGCAAGGTGATCATCAAGGAGAACGTGTTTGTCGGCCCCTATGCCGTGATCCGCGCAGACGAAGTGGACGAGAGCGGTGACATGGAACCCATCGTCATCGGCGCCAACTCCAACATTCAGGATGGCGTCGTCATCCACTCCAAATCCGGCGCTGCCGTCACCATCGGCGAGTTCAGCTCCATCGCCCACCGCAGCATCGTCCACGGCCCCTGCGAAGTGGGTAACCGGGTCTTCATCGGCTTCAACAGCGTGCTGTTCAACTGCCACATCGGCGAAGGGTCCGTGGTGCGTCACAACTCCGTGGTCGATGGCTGCGATATTCCCCCCGGCTTCTATGTCCCCTCCACCACCCGCATCAACCAGCAGAGCGATCTGGCGCAGATCCCGCGCGTCACCGTGGACGCCACCGAGTTCTCCGAGGATGTGGCTCACACCAACATCGACCTGGTCAGGGGTTACAAGGCGCTCTCCAACGAGTTTTGATCCGGCGAGCGGTTCACGACACACAACGGGCGCCACGGCGCCCGTTGTCACAACTGTAAAGAGGGCGAAAAGAGGGTGTAAAGGTGGTTGAGCCGGGCGCACGCGTCGCGTTTGATGGGGGCGTTCCCATCAATGGAGTCATCATCATGTCACGCTATCCTGTCGCCCTTGCCCTGCTGCTGGGCACCACGCTCCTTCATGCCGGCGAGATGCCGCCCCCGATAGGCGCCCGCCAGGGAGGCCCCATGACACCGCCCCCCTCCGTGCTCTATCACGCCAGCAAGCAGGGTGCGGATCCCCAGGCCCTGGTCCAGGCGCTGTCCAAAAACATTGATGCCGCCAAGCCGGATACCCGCTACGAGGTCACGGTCAGCGTGCGCGAACTGCCGCCCCAGCCACTCAAACCCCAGCCCGCCGGTGCACCGCTCAAGGGGCAGTGAGATGAGTCTGCACCGCCCTTCACTCTGGCTGCTTGCCATGGCCATCGCCCTGCCCGCCATGGCGGGTCCGGGGAACATGGGCAGACCGGGCGGATGGGAGAGCCCTGCCCCACAGTACGGCCATGGGGCTGGCCCCGGCTTCGGCCACCGCGTCGACAGGCTGCCGGGAGGGGTGGAAACCCTGCTGCTGGCCGGGCTCACCTACTATGTGCTCGACGGCATCTTCTACCGTCGGCAGGAGAACCACTATGTGGTGGTCTCCCCACCTCCTCAGGTCCTGGTGGTGGCAGAGACAGGGCTCATCCCCCTGGATCTGGATGGCCGCCGCTATTACGTCAGGGAGGGTCACTACTACCTGCGAGAAATAGACGGGCGCTACACCGAGGTGCCGCCGCCCGCGGCGCTGCGCTGAATCGCACGGTGGAACAGATACGAGCAGGGGGCCTTGGCCCCCTCTTTCATTACCGGGGTGTTTACCCCACTCGGGTCTGAGCCGCGTACCTCAGGACGGGTCATGCAGGGGCAGCGTCATGGTCACTCTCAGCCCCCCCTGTGCGCGATTGCGCGCCTGGATGGTGCCGCCCTGCAGAATCACCGCCTTGCGGGCGATGGCGAGACCGAGCCCGTAGCCCTTGCCCATGCGGGGTGAGCCGATGCGCACGAAGGGGTCGAAGATCCCCGCAAGCTTCCCCTCCTCCACCCCGGGCCCCCGATCGGCGATGGAGAGCTGCATCTCCTGGCCCAGGCGCAGCAAGCGAACACTCACCATCTGGCCCGACTGCGAGAAACGCAGGGCGTTGCGCACCACATTATCCACGGCGCGGCGCACCAGCTCGGCATGCCCCAGCAGGAGACAACCCTCCCCCAGCGCCGCCTCGAGCCCTATCTCGACTCCGGATTGCTGGGCTTCGAACCTGGCATCCTGGACAACCGTCTCCACCAGCGCCAGCAGGTCGTAGTGGCTCTGCTCAAGCCCGTGGCCCTGCTCGGCACGGGAGAGGGTCAGCAGCTCCCCTATCATCCTGTCCATCCGCTCCGTCTCGAGCCGGATCCGCGCCAGGGCGTCGCTCGCCTTCTCCGGGCGCTGCTCCGCCAGGCCGATGGCCATCTGGATGCGGGCCAGGGGGGATCGCAGCTCGTGGGAGACGTCGTGAAGCAGTTGCTCGCGCCCCTCGACCAGTTGCTGCAACCGCTCCACCATGAGATCGAACTCCTTCGCCACCTCCGTCAGCTCGTCCCGGCGCCAGCGCAGAGCGGGCCAGAGTCTGACCCCCAAATCCCCCCTGGCTACCCGATCGAAGCTGCGCCGCAGGGCGTTCATGGGCCGGGTCAGGTGCCAGGCGAACAGAATGCTGAACAAGAGTCCCCCCAGGCCGCCAATCCAGAGCATGGGCGGGGGAATGTTGAGCCAGGAGAGGGGGCCGGGAGCCGGCCCGCCGGGGAGGACGCGCGGGTCCACTCTGGTCTGCAGCAGATAGGTCTGCCCGTCGCTGGCAATCACGGTGCGTGTCAGCACGATGCCCGGGCCAGGTTCCCCGGAGGCTGTCAACCTGGATGCCCGGGGCGCTGGCCGGGGAGGCGCATCGGAGACATCGAGGAGTGTTATCTGCAGCAACGGCGGCGACATGGCCTGGCTCAATGCCGTCGCAGCCTCGACTCCCCCCTTTGCCAGCACGGCTGCCGCCATCTCCAGATGCTGGTTCGCCAACTGCTGGGCCAGGTGCTCTTCCGGGGGGTCACGCTCGGCACGAAAACCGAGCCAGAGCAGTTGGCTGACCAGCACGATGGCCAGCCAGAACCCCAGCAGAATCTTCCAGAACAAACGTCCCTTGAGGATCACCGTATCTTGTACCCTATGCTGCGCACCGTCTCTATGGTGACGGCCTCCCCCGCTTTTTGCTGCAGTTTCTGCCTCAGGTTGCAGATGTGCACATCGACGCTGCGATCATAGGCCTCCCTCGGGCGCCCTACCCCTTGCAGGGAGAGGGTGTCCTTGGTGACCACCTGCTCCGGTGCTCGCACCAGCAACACCAGCATGTTGAACTCGGTGGCGGTCAGCTCCAGCGGCTCCCCCTGCCAGAGACAGACCCGGTTGGCCGGGGTGACCGTCAGATCCCCGAGGATGAGGGCATCCGGCGAGGGGGTTGCGCTCCCCCCCTCGTTGACCCGCCGCAGAACGGCCCGCAGCCGGGCCACCAGCTCCCTGGGGTAGCAGGGTTTGGGCACATAGTCATCGGCCCCCATCTCCAGTCCCACCACTCGATCCACGTTGTCCCCCTTGGCGGTCAGCATGATGATCGGCAGGCGGCTGCGCTGGCGCACCTGGCGCAGCACCTCGGTGCCGCTCAAGTCGGGCAGCATCACATCCAGCAGCAGGGCGCTGTAACGGCCGGAGAGGGCATGGTGAACACCTTCCCCTCCGGTCAGCACCTGGGTGGTATCAAACCCCTCTCCCCCCAGGTATTCACTCAACATGGCGCCCAGTTCGGCATCGTCATCCACCAGCAGGATCTTCATATGCGGTCTCCCTTGTCGGCGGCCATTTTCGCCGCTTGCCACGCACTTGGCAGCCATTTTTACGAAACCCTTACGCTTGGCGCAAAGAGCCTTAACCCGGCTCTGGGGTAGAGTGCCGCCGTGATCGTCATTCAGGATACAGGTTGTCATGCCCACGTTCTCCCCTCGTCTCTTCTGGCTGCTGCCCCTGTGCGCCCTCGCCCTGTTGCTGGCCTGGCGCCCCCAGGCCAAGGCACCCGCCAGCGACTACATCACCGCCAGTGCCGAGACCCGGGATCTGGAGCAGCTCATCATGGCGGACGGCACCCTGAAGGCGCGCAAGCAGGTGAGCGTGGGCGCCCAGGTGTCGGGCCAGATCAAGAAACTGCACGTGACTCTGGGGCAGGAGGTCAAACAGGGGGAGCTGCTGGTCGAGATCGACGATCTGCCCCAGCAGAACGCCCTCAAGGATGCCCTGGCCCAGCGCGACAACCTCCAGGCCCAGCTGGATTCCAAAGAGGCCACCCTTCGCAATGCTCGCCTCGCATACCAGCGCCAGCAGCAGATCGTCGCAAGAGGCCTTGGCAGCACGGCCGACCATGACAGCGCCAAGGCGACCCTGGACGAGACCCTGGCCGATATCCGGGCCCTCAACGCCCAGCGGGTGCAGGCCGAGATCGCGGTGGACACCGCCCGGGTCAACCTGGGCTATACCCGGATCCTGGCCCCCCTCTCCGGTACCGTGGTGGCCATGCCGGTGGAGGAGGGGCAGACCCTCAACGCCAGCCAGAGCACCCCCACCCTGCTCAAGATCGCCCAGCTCGATACCATGACGGTGGAGGCCAGGATCTCCGAGGCCGACGTCATCAACGTCCGGGTCGGCATGCCGGTCTATTTCACCATTCTTGGCAACAGCCAGCGCCGCTTCGAGGGATCCCTGCGGGCCATCGAGCCCGCCCCCGACACCATCAATGACGACGACACCACCAGCAGCAGCGACAGCAGCGCCATCTATTATCACGGCCTGTTCGAGGTGCCCAACCAGGATGGTCAGCTCAGGATCAGCATGACGGCCCAGGTCTATCTGGTGGTCGCCCGGCTCAAAGATGCGCTGGTGATCCCGGCCATCGCCCTGCAGGGGGATCAGGTCAGGGTGATCGACGACGGAGGCCGGATCAGCCTGCGCCGGGTCAAGGTCGGCCTGAACAACAAGGTGGATGCCCAGATCCTGTCGGGCCTGAGCACCGGTGAGCGGGTCATCGTCAGCGAAGTGAGCGCAGGCCAGAGCGACGCCGCCGGGGGCATGCCGCCCCCCATGGGGATGTGACCATGGGCGCCTTGTTGCAACTGCGGGGCATCCGCCGCCACTTCAAAGAGGGTGAGCGCACCGTCACCGTGCTCGATGGCATCGATCTGGCGATCGCCCGTGGAGAGATGGTGGCCATCGTCGGCGCTTCGGGCTCCGGCAAATCCACCCTGATGAACCTGCTGGGCTGCCTGGATCAGCCGAGCGAGGGGGCCTATCTGGTGGCCGGGCGCGACACTGCCACCCTCAGCCGGGACGAGCTCGCCGCCCTGCGCCGGGAGCACTTCGGCTTCATTTTCCAGCGTTATCACCTGCTGGCGGATCTCGATGCCCGCACCAATGTGGAAGTGCCCGCCCTCTACGCCGGTCTGGATCCGGCCGAGCGACGCCAGCGGGCCGAGGCCCTGCTGACCCGCTTCGGCCTCGCCAGCCGGCTCGAACACAAGCCAAGCCAGCTCTCCGGCGGCCAGCAGCAGCGGGTCAGCATCGCCCGGGCCCTCATCAACGGCGGCGAGGTGATCCTGGCCGACGAGCCGACCGGGGCCCTCGACAGCCAGAGCGGCGCCGAGGTGATGGCGAGCCTTCAAGCTCTGCATCGCCAGGGCCACACCCTGGTGATCGTCACCCACGACATGGACATCGCCCGCCACGCCGAGCGGATCATCGAACTGAAAGATGGCCGGGTGATCGCCGATCGCCGCACGCGCGAGCCACAGGCCCTTCCCCAGGCGACCCAGACCGCCACCAAGACGTCCGCCAGGGGGAAGGCCCCGCTGATGGCGGGGCTCGGGAATGCCCTGCAGATGGCCCTCAAGGCCATGGTTGCCCAGCGTCTGCGCACCTTTCTCACCATGCTCGGCATCATCATAGGTATCGCCTCGGTGGTGACCGTGGTGGCCCTCGGCCAGGGCTCCCGGGAGCGGGTGCTGGAGAACATCAACGCCATGGGCACCAGCACCCTGGAGGTGTTCCCCGGCCGCGGCTTCGGGGACATGCGCTCCGCTACCATACAGACGTTGCGGATCGGGGACGCCGAGGCCATCGCCCGGCTGGACTACGTGCACAGCGTCACCCCCAGCCTCAGCACCAGCGCCACCCTGCGCCTTGGCAGCACCGCCGTCTCCGGCACCATCAACGGCGTCGGCGCCCAGTTCTTCCAGGTCAGGGGCTATCGCCTGGCCCAGGGCATGGGCTTTGATCGCCAGAGCGAGGAGAGCCTGGCCCAGGAGGTGGTGATCGACGAGCACACCCGGGACAAGCTGTTCGCCCCGACCCAGTCCCCCCTGGGCCAGGTGATCCTGCTGGGGGATCTGCCCTGCCGGGTGATCGGAGTCGCCATCAAGAACCAGAGCGGCTTTGGCAGCGACGAGACCCTCAACGTCTGGATCCCTCATACCACCGCCATGAGCCGCCTGCTGGGGCAGAGCCATCTGCGCAGCATCAGCGTGCGGGTGCGGGACGAGGTGAGCCTGGACGCCGCCCAGGATGGCATCAGCCGCCTGCTCACCCTGCGCCACGGCAGCCAGGACTTCTTCCTGCTCAACACCGACAGCATCCGCCAGACCATCAGCCAGACCAGCGCCACCCTGACCACGCTGATCGCCCTCATCGCCCTCATTTCCCTGATCGTCGGGGGCATAGGGGTGATGAACATCATGCTGGTCTCGGTCACCGAGCGCACCCGGGAGATAGGGGTGCGGATGGCGGTCGGCGCCCGGACCCGGGACATCCAGCAGCAGTTCCTTATTGAAGCCGTGCTGATCTGCCTGCTGGGGGGCGTGCTCGGCATCGTCCTCTCCCTGGTGCTGGGCCAACTGTTCGACCACTTCAGCAGCGGCGTCCGGATGAGCTACTCCCTTGCCGCCATGGGGGTGGCCTGCCTTTGCGCCAGCCTGATCGGGGTAATATTCGGCTTCGCCCCGGCCCGCCGGGCCGCCAGGCTGGATCCCATCCACGCACTGGAGCGCGAATAGCCCGCATTGACGCCGGGGTGACGCCACTCACCCCGACACCGGATCAGGGGCCGATGCCCGGCCCCGCCACCAAGCCTGAACGCCCGCACTTCTTCCCTGAATGCGCGGGTTCTTTGACCGGGTCCCGTACCCGGTCTTTTTTTGTCTCCCGCCCGCCACACCCACAAAAAAAGCCGCCCGAAGGCGGCTTTTGTCATCACGGGCCAGTCGGTTACCCCGGGCCATCAGGCGCCGATGATGCCGCCATCGTCCCGGGTGATCCGCAACACAGCGGAGCGGGGAATGGCGGTGCCGCCGTCCGGGAAATGGGAGGGCGCCCCCTCCTCACCCGGGTGCTGCACCCCGACGAACAGAGTGCGCCAGTCAGGCGTGAAGGTGAGGCCCGTTATTTCGCAGGCCACAGGGCCGGTCAGGAAGCGGCGCACCTCGCCGCTCGCGGGATCGGCGCACAGCATCTGGTTGTTGCCCATGCCGGCAAACTGCTTCTCGTTGGAGTAGTCGCCGTCGGTCTGGATCCAGAGCCGCCCCGCCTCGTCGAAGCCGATGCCGTCCGGGCTGTTGAACATGTTGTCCGGATGGATGTTGGCACTGCCCGCCATCAGCCCCTCCTTGTGCACGCCCGGGTTGCCCGCCAGCAGGAAGAGATCCCACTCGAAGCTGTCGCTCCCGTGATCGTCCCCCATCGGGCGCCAGCGGATGATCTGGCCATAGGGGTTCTCGGCCCTGGGGTTGGCCCCATCGAGAGGTTGGTTCTCCTTGAGGCCGCGGTTCTTGTTGTTGGTCAGGGTGCAGTAGACCTCGGCTCTGTGGGGATGCACGGCCACCCACTCGGGCCTGTCCATGGTGGTGGCGCCGAGCCGGGTCGCCGCCTCCCGGGCGAAGATGAGCACCTCCCCCTGATCGGCGAAGCCGTTCTCCCGGGTCAGACCGTGCTCGCCGTGCACCAGGGGCAGCCACTGGCCGGTGCCCTTGAGCTCCCCCTCCCTGGCCTCAAAGCGGGCCACATAGAGGGTGCCCTCGTCCAACAGATCCCGGTTCGCAGGATCGTTACCCGGCGCCACCCTGTTCTTCGAGACGAAGCGGTAGATGTGCTCCCCCCGCTCGTCATCGCCGAGGTAGACCACGGCGCGGCCATCCTGGTTGACGGTGAAGGCCGCATTCTCATGCTTGAAGCGGCCAAGGGCGGTACGCTTCTTCGGGGTGGAGGCGGGATCGCGGGGATCGATCTCCACTACCCAGCCGAAGCGGTGCGGCTCCTGGGGATGCTTCGCGAGATCGAACCGCTCGTCAAACTTGTGCCAGCCAAAGCCTGCATCCTCGGCGGCCAGGCCGTAGCGGGCGGCGCGCTGGTCCAGCACCGGCTTGCCCTCGCTGCCGAAGTAGCCGTTGAAGTTCTCCTCGCAGGTGAGGTAGGTGCCCCAAGGGGTCTGGCCATTGGCGCAGTTGTTGAAGGTGCCAAGGGCGGTGCGCCCCTCGGGATCGGCCTGGGTCTTGAGCAGGGCATGGCCCGCCGCCGGGCCGCTCAATGTCATGGGGGTCGTGGCGGTGATGCGGCGGTTGAGGGCCCCCTTGGGGTTGGCCTGCCACTTGCCATCGATGCGCACCAGCTCCACCAGGGAGACCCCGTGGGCCGCCTGGGCCTTGGCGACAGCCTCTGCACTGAGGGTCTTGCCGCCATCCGCAAACAGGTATTCGTAGTTGGTGTATTCGTTGTTGACGGCGAGCAGGGCGCGATCCGGGCCCAGGGGGAAGAAGCTCATGCCGTCGTTGTTGTCGCCAAACTGGCGGGCCTGGGCCTTGGCGTCGTTGCTTTGGGCAAAGGCGGGGGCATCGGGGAAGAGGGCATCTCCCCAGGCGATCAGCACCTCGGCCTTGTAGCCGGACGGCACCACTATGGTGTCGGCCACCGAGGCGGGCACGGCCTGGAAGCCAAGCAGCGGCCGGGTTGCGGCGGCCACGGCCTGGGCCACGGGGCTCGCGGCAAAGAAGGCCACCATGCTGGCGGCGCCCACCCCTTTGAGGAAGCCACGGCGGCTGAGACCCGCCTCGATGAGGCGGTTGAACGCCGGCTCCTGCTCGCGGGGGTGGTTGGCACTGTCTTTCTCGTCAAAACGGCTCATCGGCTTTTCCTTGTTATCTCGGCGCAATCATTGCGTCATCACGGCGTCCGGCCACAGCATGGCAGCGCTTTATTAAGCGAGGATGACAAATGATGAGATAACCGCCTGGCCTGGCAAGACGCCACAGCTAACGACAAGGGGCGGTGGACACCAGTCCCACCGCCCCGAAAGACATGTCGCCGACAGAAGGGTTGAACCCTATCCGCACTTCTTCAGACTGATATGCCCGTTTGTACCGGATAGCACCCGCGGGCAGCGTCTAGTTGCACTTCTTCAGGCTGATATGCCGTTTATACCGGATTGCACCCGCTGGCAGCGTCTAGTTGCACTTCTTCAGGCTGCTATGCCCGTTTGTACCGGATAGCACCCGCTGGCAGCGTCTAGTTGCACTTCTTCAGACTGCTATGCCCGTTTGTACCGGATAGCACCCGCTGGCAGCGTCTAGCCGCACTTCTTCAGGCTGATATGCCAGTTGGCGCCGGATTGCACCTGATGTTTGGCGGCGAAGCTGTCCATGTTCAGGGCCACCGACACCTGCAACAGGCTGTTGAGGTAGACCAGGGGCTGGCCCTCCGGCACATCGCCAAAACTGCTGACGTAGGGGGCCTTGCCCTCGTATTTCAGCGCATCCCCTTCGCTGATCCTGATGCAGGCGTTGTCGCCTTTGTGGATACCCGCCTTGGTCAGCAGGCTGTCGTCGATATTGGTCCAGACGTTGCCGTACTGCACGTCCAGGATCGGAATGGTGCCCTTGAGGGTACCGTCTTGCTCGGCCACCGCAGGCTGATAGGGGATGGTCACCACCTCGGCGGGCAGCAGAGGCCCCACCTGCTCGAAGCTGATGGCACCGGAGGCAAGGCGCGCGCCGGTGTAGGCGTAGACGTCGCGGCCGTGGAAGGTATAGGACTTCTCGGAGCCCTTGAGGCGGTTGGTCTTCTCGTCTATCTGGCGCACCGCCTCGATGCCGAAGTGCTCCGCCACTAGGGTCAGGGTGCCGTTGTCAGGGCTGACGATGTAGTGGCCGCTCTTGGTCTTGAGTACCACCGACTTGCGTTCGGTGCCGACACCGGGGTCCACCACGCTGACGAAGACGGTACCCGCGGGCCAGTATTGCAGGGTCTGATAGAGGCGGTAGGAGGCTTCCCAGATGTTGTAGGCCGGGATCTCGTGGGTCAGGTCATGGAGCGGCAGGGTGCGGTCCACCCCGAAGGCGACCCCCTTCATGGCCGAGACGGCGCCATCCTTGAGACCGAAGTCGGTCTGGAACACCAGGGCCTCGCTTGCGAAGGCACTAGCCCCCACCAGGGAGAGGGCAAGCACGAGGGCGCGGGGGACGATACGAATATCCATGTCAGGGCTCCTTTCAAGACGTTTGGACGTCCAGATTGCCATTCAAGGAGATCTTTGCAACCCCTGATGCCCGAATGGGGGGAAAAAACTCGCCAATCCGGACCGCTCGGGTGTATCCATGGGCATTCGACGACAGGAGAGCACCACATGACAGTAGAGAAACGCGACACCATTTTGCTGAGCCTGGGGGAGACCCGGAGCCGGGTGCAGATCAGCGGGGCGGACGGCGTCAGCCAGACCTTTTCGCTGGCCCTGGGGTTGGATGCCCTGACCCCGGGTCCGTTTCGCCGGGACCCGCCGAGCGCCCTGGAGCTGGAGCAGGCCATCCCGGTAACGGAGGATCTGCTGACCCCCCTCGAGCTTGAGCAGGCCATCATGGTGGTGGAAGATGTGCTGATGCCCCTCGCGGACCGGATCCCGCCCCACCCCGTGCTGCACCTGCAAAGCCCGGTGCCCCTGGCCGAGGTGCTCGGCAACCGGGTGCAGAGCCGGGAGAACATAGAGCGGTTGTTCGGCCAGCTGGCCGCCATGGTGGAGGGGGATCCCCTCGCCTCCGCCCAGTTGCCGAGGGAGAGGCGCGTCGCCGCCGCCCTGCTGATCCTGCGGGAGTGGATGCACCACCTGGATGCAGGTAGCGTCGCCCTGGTTGACTGAGCCAGCCCGGCATGAAGGGTCAGCCGAGGCGCTGGCAGAGGTATTTCACTGCATCTGACCCTGCGGCCCCACCGGTCCGCCTTCTGCCCGTGCCGCTGTATCTGTTACCATGCCGGCCACTCTGATCGTGTCCGTCTCGGCCCCTGGCCGCGATAACCCCATACTGGTGCCCCTATGTCCAACGCCTCCTTTGCCGACCTGGCGCTCTCCCCCCGTTTGCAGCAGACCCTGAGCGAACTCGGCTACGCCACGCCGACCCCGATCCAGGCCGCCGCCATCCCGGCCATCCTGGCAGGCCGCGATCTGCTGGCGGGGGCCCAGACCGGCACCGGCAAGACCGCCACCTTCGTGCTGCCACTGCTGGAGTTGTTGATGCAGCAGCCGCAACAGGCGTCCCCTCGCCCCATCCGCGCCCTGGTGCTGGTGCCGACCCGCGAGCTGGCGGTGCAGGTTTTTGATAGCGTCGAGCGCTACGGTCAGGGCACAGGCCTTGCCAGCGCCCTGGTCTACGGCGGGGTCAGCATAGCGGCCCAGGTGGAGGCGCTGAAAGCCGGGGTGGATCTGCTGATCGCCACCCCGGGCCGGTTGCTCGACCATCTGCGCCAGGGGGCGCTGCGCCTGGGCCAGCTAGAGTTTCTGGTCTTCGATGAAGCCGATCGCATGCTCGACATGGGCTTCATGGACGAGATCACCGCCCTGCTCAAACAGATACCGGCGGATCGCCAGACCCTGCTGTTTTCGGCCACCTGCGACGACAACCTCTTTGCGCTCAGCAAGGTCTTGCTTCGCGACCCCGAACTGATCGAGGTGGCACCGCGCAACACCACGGCGGCCGAGGTGGAGCAGCGGGTCTATGCGGTGGATGGGGATCGCAAGGTGGCGCTGGTCGAACACATGCTGACCGTGAAGGGCTGGGCACCGGCGCTGATCTTCAGCCGCACCCGCCAGGGGGCCGACAAGCTGGCCCAGCAGCTTGGCAAGGCGGGCATCAATGCGCTGGCCTTCCACGGGGATCTGTCCCAGAGCGCTCGGGAGAAGGTGCTGCTGGAGTTTCGCGCCGGCACCCTGCAGGCCCTGGTGGCCACCGACGTGGCGGCTCGCGGCCTCGATATCAGCGACCTCAACCATGTGATCAACCTGGAGTTCCCCCATCAGCCTGAGGATTACGTGCACCGCATCGGGCGCACCGGCCGCGCCGGCAACAAGGGGCTCGCCATCACATTGTTCAGCCCCGAAGACGCGCCCCTGCTGGAGAAGGTGGAGGCGGTGCTCGACACCCGATTGCCCCAGCAGTGGTTCCCGGGCTTCGAGCCGGATCTGACCCGCTTCGACCCAGAGCCGCGCCGCGCCAGCAAGGGAGCCCAGAAGCAGAAGGCCAGAAAGCAGGCCCTCGCGGGCAACAAGGGCGGCAAGGGCCGAAAATCCTGACATGGAGGCTCTTGCGGGGGAGCCCCAAAGCACGGGGGCTCCCCTTTCCCTCACGCCGACCCGGGGAGAAACCCTGGCGCCGCCGACCCCCTCTCTTGCTCTCTCCCTTTTGCTCCCCTGACCAGGCCTCCCCCGGGCAGATCCTTGCCACACTCTGCTACAAAAGAGGTAGTAAAGGGGCACACTTTCGCCACAAAGCAGGCGTGAAATAAAGGCATGGCACAAGGAGGACATCATGAAACCCGCATCCCTCGTCTGGGCCCTGCCCCTGACCCTCACCCTGCTCTGGCTCTCTGGTTTCACCCAGTGGCCCGCCAGCGTCTGGCCCTGGCGCCACGAGCTGCTTATCCTGACCGGTCTGCTTGGCCTTGGCGCCATGACCCTCTCTTTGCTGCTGGCCCTGCGCCTGCCCAGGCTCGAGGCCTGGTGCGGCGGGCTGGATCGCATGTTGCACCTGCACCGCAGCAGCGCCCTCTGGGCCACCGGCACCCTGCTGGCCCACTGGCTGCTGGTGGAGGCCCCCAAGTGGGCCGTCGCCGCCGACTGGCTGACCCGGCCGGCACGCCGCGGTGCAGGCGCAGGCAGCGATGACCTGTGGCACGAACTCGGCAATACCCTGGGGGAATGGGGTTTCTATCTGCTGCTGGCCCTGGTAGCGGTGAGCCTGCTTGCGGTGGTGCGCTACGAGCGCTTCCGGGTGGTTCACCGGCTGGCCCCCGTCATCTATCTGATGGGCTGGCTGCACGGGCTCTGCCTGCTGCCACGCATCGGCGTCCTGACCCCGGTCGGCCTGACCCTGCTCATCGGCGGCGGGCTGGGTGCCCTGGGGGCGCTCTACTCCCTGTTTGGCCGGGTGGGCCAAAACGAGCGCCACCAGGGGACGGTCAGCGCCCTCACCCCCCTGGATGAGCGCACCCTGGAGATCCGGGTTGCCCTCACCGCGCCCCTGCACGGCTATCGCCCCGGACAGTTCGCCTTCTTCGACTTCGCCGGGTGCGGCGAGCCCCATCCCTACACCCTGGTGGATGTCTCGGCAGACTACCGCTCCCTGACCCTGGCGGTACGCGCCCTCGGGGATCACACCCGCTGGCTGCACCGCCACCTCAAGGTGGGGGATGCGGTCATCGTGACCGGCCCCTATGGCGCCTTCGCCCTGCCAGACCCGGCCCCCGCGCTCTGGATGGGCGCCGGTATCGGCATCACCCCCTTCGTCGCCTGGCTGGAGGCCCTGGTGCGCCGTGGCGAGACACGCCCGGGCACCACCTTGCTGCAATGCGCCCCCAGCGCCGAGGCCGCCCCCTACCACAGTCGGCTGGCCGAGCTGTGCCGCCGGGCCGGGGTCGACTACCGGCTGCATCTGGAGTCAGAGCGCGGCCGACTGGATCTCCCCGCCCTGGGCAAACGCCAGCACACCCCGGTGTGGTTCTGCGGCCCCGAGCCCATGGCCCACACCCTGGATGCCCATCTGGCCACCCCGCTGCACCGGGAGCTGTTCCGCTTCCGTTGACAGATCAGCCCGGCGCGTTCAGCCATTGGCTGCCAGTTGATATAAAGGGGGCAGGGAGACGGGCGGGCACGGGCCCCCTTGAGTGGAACAGACCTCCGCCGCCCGCACGCTACCGCCCCAGAAACTCGCCACCAGTATCAAGGCCCCGGCCAACCCGTATTTGATCCAGGATTTCATCGTCTTGCTCCCCTCTCTTTGGCCCTCGCCACCCTGTGGCAAGCGGGCCCATTTATCAGTGGGCAGAAGATAGAAGGGATATGTGAGGGGAGAATGAGGCTGTGTGAAGCCAGGGTGAAGTCTGGGGAGATCAGGAGAAATCAGCAGCGAGTCACGACAAAGATGGCGGTTGGCAATGCGGGGAATGGAGAGAGGTAAGGGCTCAACATACGCAATCAACGCCTTGATGTAGGGTCGATTAGCGCAGCGTAATCGTCCGCATACCGCCACGCATCAGATCATGACAAGACCGACAGGAAACTCTGGATATCAGCAGCGTCTCGGCAACTCCCTATTCGCGATCGTCCGAATACGCTTCGCTATTCGAAACACAGCACAGATAGCGGCCCCTTACCCTAACCCTCTCCCGAGGGAGAGGGGATGGCCCATGCCAATACCAAGCCCGGTTGCCAGACCAAATCAGAGGAGCATATTTGCTCCCTTCTCCCCTTGCGGGAGAAGGGCCGGGGATGAGGGGAAGTAACAATACGCCCCATCATGTAGGGTCGATTAGGGAAGGTGCGAATAAGCGGGGAAATTCTTCTCGGCTGACTCAGTCATTTCATTTTTTCAGTTTGAGCCGATCTTTTCTCCCGTAAATGCCTTGAATCAGCCTATTTAGACCGTTTCTTCACCATTTAAGGCGTTATTCCCAGTTTTTAGTGAGATCTCTCCCACTGACGTATCATTTGGTCCGCCCGAAACAGGTTGGCCAGCGTGAATAACATCGCCAGTTGGTTATCGTTTTTCAGCAACCCCTTGTATCTGGCTTTCACGAAGCCGAACTGTCGCTTGATGATGCGAAATGGGTGCTCCACCTTGGCCCGGATGCTGGCTTTCATGTATTCGATGTTGATGGCCGTTTTGTTCTTTCGTGGATGCTGTTTCAAGGTTCTTACCTTGCCGGGGCGCTCGGCGATCAGCCAGTCCACATCCACCTCGGCCAGCTCCTCGCGCTGTGGCGCCCCTTGGTAGCCGGCATCGGCTGAGACAAATTGCT
>NZ_PQLN01000088.1:0-17723 GCF_002919855.1 Aeromonas sp. ASNIH8
GAACTTGTAGGCTTTCAGAATTTGCATTTATCACTCAGTGTGCAGCATTATTACCATATCTATTAAGCCCGATTGAGTGACAGAATGCAATTCACTAAAATTAATAAATCACGCCATGCGGCCTACGCTTTGCACGTACATTTGGTGTTTATCACCAAGTATCGAAAGCCGATATTGGGGGAACTGCATCACGCTTCATTAGGTCAGTGTGCGGCATAGGTTTGCAGAGATTTTGGTGCGGAACTGAAAGAGTGTGACGGAGAGGCTGATCATGTTCACATGCTGATAGAGTACGGCCCAACAGTGCAGCTATCGGTGCTGGTGAACTCGTTAAAGGCGGTCACATCAAGGCGACTGCGTAATGAATTTCTGGACTTGAGGGGTGCTTACAGCAAACCCGTACTCTGGTCACGCTCTTACTTTGTGGGCTCTTGCGGCGGTGCGCCGTTAGAGGTGATCAAGCAATACATTCAAAACCAGCGGGGCTGACGCCCCGGCGAAATTCCCCTCCCACCTACGTCGGAGGGAGTCCCCTTTCGCATTTAAGATGGAGAGGAAGGGGAGCACATTGACCGCATGCTGATCCATCAGGACCCGCACCTCGCCGCCGAGCAGGGCCCCCATGCGCACCAGATTGAAACCGTAGAGCAGGATGTTGACCACGGTGAACACCAGCACCGCAGGCAGATAGTCAGGGTAGCCATGGCGCCATATGAGCCAGACAATTACCGCCCCCACCATCATGTAGCTCAGGCAGGCCAGCAGCACCCGGGGGGCCATCTTGTCGTTGAAGATGACGCTCCAGCAGAGGATCAGCAGATAGACCAGCATGAAGAGGGTGAATGCCCGCCAGTTTGGCGGCTCCCCGAAGAAGCGCTGGATGGCGAGTGGCATCAGGGCGAGGCAGAAGGTGATGAGCAGGTTGGCCAGCCAGATCCCCGCGATATGGGGAAAATGCCTGCATGAAGAAGAGCGATTGCGCCGCCAGGGCACAGAGGCTGGACCACCACCAGAGCCCGAGACCGGGTATTTCCCTATGGGTCGACCAGATGATGGAGAGGGTGATGAATCCCAGGCTGTAGCCCCCGAGGGCCATCAACATCAGGGTAAATACGTCCAGATTGAGCAGAATTGAGGCGTCCATTCCCGAACCTTCCAATGGGGATGGCTGAGTATATGGGAAGCCCATGACAAGACACAGAGGGAGCCTATGGGCCGGGCAAAAATATTTGCCCGACTCGCACGCCCTACTCCCCGTGAAGCGTGCCGGACAACGCCCTGTCTGTGCCCGGATTTTCCACCGAGACGGCCGCCGGATATTTTGCACTTGAACCGGCGCCATTAGATAGATATGTTGTTTTCATGTGGTTTTATGAGTCACCACGAGGGATAAAAGTCTCCATAACTTATTGAGTCTTCTGGCACAAACAGGTTTTGGTACATTTTTCATCCAGCGAACCATTCATAGAATCTCATATGGGGCTTTTGCCCCGACCAAGACAATAATCCTGTCTTGCCTGCTGCCGGATGCAGCAGTCTCTTGTGCCATGGAGTCGCACGGGAGCAGGTTCAAGGCTGACCACATTTACGACAGAGACGTCATTTATGATCAAAAAACTCATTCTCTCTACCCTGCTGCTGTGCGGGCTGGCCAACGCCGCGCCCACTTCCACCCTGGATGCCGTGCTGGAGCGCGGTGTGCTGCGGGTCGGCTTCGATGCCGGCTATCAACCCTTCGAGATGACCAACAAGCAGGGCCAGTACATCGGCTTTGACGTGGATCTCGCCAAGATGGTCGCCAAGGAGATGGGCGTGAAGGTGGAGTTCGTCAACACCGCCTGGGACGGCATCATCCCCGCGCTCTTGACCGACAAGTTCGACGTCATCATGGGCGGCATGACCGTCACTCCCCAGCGCAACCTGCGCGTGAACTTTGCCGATCCCTACATCGTCGTCGGCCAGACCATCGTGCTTCGCAAGGACAAGGCGGGCGAAATCAAATCCTTCCAGGACCTCAACGATCCCAAATACAAGATCGCGGTCAAACTCGGCACCACCGGCGAGCAAGCGGTCAAGCGCATGATCCCCAAGGCCACCCTGCTGCAGTTTGAAACCCAGGATGACGCCAAGCTAGAAGTGATCAACGGCAAGGTGGATGCCTTCGTCTACGACCTGCCCTACAACGCCATCTTCGCGTCCCAGAACCAGGGCGCCGTGGTGCACCTCGACAAGCCGTTCACCTTCGAGCCGCTGGCCTGGGCCATCCGCAAGGGGGATCAGGACACCCTCAACTGGTTCAACAACTACCTGCGCCAGATCAAGGGCGACGGCAGCTACGACCGTCTCTACAAGAAGTGGTTTGAATCCACCGCCTGGCTGAACCAGCTCAAATAACCTCTCAAAGGGGCGGCATGCCGCCCCTTCACGCAGACTCCCCACACGATAACGACAAAAGAGGTTGTGACAGTGATCAACCCCAAACTCACAAGACAGATGGAAAAACAGCCCAATCAGCTGCTCTGGCACGGGATCTTCCTGCTGCTGGTGCTGGCCGCCATTTTCGGCATCTACAAGGCCGTGCAGGCAGTGGATTACACCTGGCGCTGGGAACGCATTCCCCAGTACATCGCCTATCAGGCAGAACAGAAACACTATGCCGAGTTTGACGGCACCGTGGTCGCGGACAAGGGACAGCTCTTCCTGCAAGACGATCTCGACCCCAGCCGCCGTCAGGCCATCGCACCCAAGGGCTCCCAGCTGGCTGAAGGGGATACCGTCTTCCTCGGCGATACCCTGGATGTGCAACTGAGCTGGACCGCCGGCCCCATTGCCTGGGGAGTCTGGGTCACGGTCAAGCTCTCCCTGGTGGCGGGCATCTTCGCCATCCTGCTTGGCACCCTGGCCGGGCTCGCCCGCCTCTCCCCCAATCCGGCCCTGCGCAACCTGGCCGTGACCTATGTGGAGCTCATCCGTGGCACCCCGTTGCTGGTGCAGATCTTCATCGTCTATTTCTTTATCGGCACCGTGCTGAACCTCGACCGATTCACCGCTGGTGTGGCGGCGCTCGCGGTCTTCACCGGCGCCTACGTGGCGGAAATCGTGCGCGCCGGCATCAGCTCCATTCACAAGGGGCAGATGGAAGCGGGCAGAAGCCTTGGCATGACCTCGGCCCAGACCATGCGCTACGTCATCCTGCCCCAGGCCTTCAAACGGGTGCTGCCACCGCTCGCGGGTCAGTTCATCAACCTCATCAAGGACTCCTCTCTGGTCTCCGTCATCTCCATCACGGATCTCACCAAGGCGGGGCGCGAAGTGGTCAGCTCCACCTTCAGCCCGTTCGAGGTGTGGTTCACCGTGGCTCTGCTCTATCTGGTGCTGACCGGCACTCTCTCCTTTCTGGTGCGTCGTCTGGAGGTGAAATATGCGCGCAGCAACTGATCCCGTTATCAAGGCGCCATCGGTGTCGAAATGTTCTGCCATCACCGGCACTCACTGCCCCTTCCCGGTGCGTCGTCTGGAGGTGAACTATGCGCGCTGCAACTGATCCCATCATCAAGGCGACCGGTGTAGAGAAGTTCTACGGCACCGAGGTGCACGCCCTGAAAAACGTCAGCACCCAGGTGGCCGAAGGGGAAGTGGTGGTGATCGTGGGGCCGAGCGGCTCAGGCAAGTCCACCTTCCTGCGCACCCTCAACCAGCTGGAGACCATCAACGATGGCAATATCGTGGTCGACGGCATCAGCCTCACCGAACCCGGGGATGTCAACAAGCTGCGGGAAGAGGTGGGCATGGTGTTCCAGTCCTTCAATCTCTTCCCTCACCTGACGGTGCTGGACAACATCACCCTGGCCCCCCAGAAGGTGAGAGGGCTCTCTCGCCAGGAGGCTGAGGAGCGGGCCAAGGCCCTGCTGCTCAAGGTCGGTCTCTCCAACAAGGCCCAGAGCTACCCCTCCCAGCTCTCCGGCGGCCAGCAGCAGCGGGTGGCCATCGCCCGGGCGCTCGCCATGCAGCCGCGCATCATGCTGTTTGACGAGCCCACCAGCGCCCTCGACCCCGAAATGGTGGGAGAGGTGCTGGACGTCATGAAGGGGTTGGCCCGCGAAGGGATGACCATGGTGGTGGTGACTCACGAGATGGGCTTTGCCCGGGAAGTGGCGGACAGGGTGCTCTTCATGGAGAGCGGCGAGCTGCTGGTGGACGAGAAACCCGCCGACTTCTTCGACAATCCACCCTCCCCGCGCCTGCGCCAGTTCCTGAGCCAGGTGCTATAACCCGCGATGCACCAACACGAAGAGGGAGCCCATGGCTCCCTCTTCTATGCTTGCCTTCTTCACTCCCCCAGATCATCTCCCTGGTGCATTCCTTTTCGCAGCCTCTTGCCATCGGGTTGTCACCACGCCAACGAGCAAGGATGTTAATGAAATTTTAAATTCATCCGGTATGCTGACATCCAACTGGTCCAACCGGATGGCTCACATGGATGTGCAACTGCTCCTGCTCTACCTCTCGCCCCTCTTTCTGGTCTTCATCGGCTGGGAGATGCTCTACCTGCGAAAACACGGCGCCGCCTATCCCACGGCGGGTTACCAGTGGAAGGATCTCTTCGCCAATGCCACCCTGGCACTGATGCATCAGGGGGGCGATGCCCTGGCAGCCATTGCCATTGCCATTGCCATCGCCTATCTCTATGACACCCTTTGGGGCTGGCGACTATTCGATATCGAACTGAACCTCTGGAGCCTTTTGCTGCTCTTTCTGTTGCAGGATCTCTGCTACTGGCTGTTCCACTTCGCGAGCCACCATGTGCGCTGGCTCTGGGCCTACCACGTGGTGCACCACAGCTCGGAGCGGCTCAACCTCTCCACCGCCTTTCGCCAGAGCCTGATGTATCCGGTCTCCGGCATGTGGCTGTTCTGGATCCCCATGATCCTCATCGGCTTCCCCCCCGAGGCGGTGGTGGCCACCGTACTCTTGAGCCTGGGTTTTCAGTTCTTCGTCCACACCCAGGTGGTGGGCAAGCTGGGCAAACTTGAATGGATCTTCAACACCCCCTCCCACCACAGGGTGCACCACGCCAGCAACGCCAGATACATCGATCGCAATTTCGCCGGCGTGCTCATCATCTGGGACCGGCTGTTTGACACCTTCGTGGAAGAAGACTTGGGCGAGCCGTGCCGTTTCGGCATCACCAAGCCAATCCACAGCTTCAACCCCCTCACCCTCACCTTCCACGAGTGGCGCGACATGCTGCAAGAGGCCCGGGGCCTCCCCTGGCGGCAAAAGCTCGCCGTGTTGTTTGGCAAACCGGCGGGCCCCACCAGCGGTTGACCCACCGACCAGGATAAAAAAAAAGAGCGCCCAGGGGCGCTCTTTTTCATGACAGGGACACCCCCGGGTCAGACGTGAACGAAGGACCAGACGGCGGGGATCAGGCTCAGCAGCGTCACCCCGGCCAGCAGCCGTTCGCGCCCGCTGAGCCGCTGTTCGGCGCCGAGCTGGCGACGGCTGTAGAGAAACAGCAGCAGACCCGGCCCGTAAAGCAGAAGCGACAGCAGCAGGTACTCCACCCCGGCGGCGTAGAGCAGCCAGAAACCATAACCGCTCGACACCAGCGCCACCACCCGCATCAGGCCGCGGCCCTGCCCACCCTTGCCACTGAAGACCAGCTTGAGCAGGAAGAGGCCGATGAGCAGGTAGGGCACCAGGATCATGGAGGTGGAGATGAGCAGCAGGTTGGTATACCCCTTGCCAAGCAGCCACACCAGCAGCAGGCAGCCCTGCACCGTCAGGCTGGTAAGCCAGAGCGAGGCGATGGGGGTGCCGTTGCGGTTCTCACGCCGGAAGATGGCCGGGAAGGCCCCGTGACGCGCCGCGCTGAACGGCACCTCGGCCGAGAAGAGGGTCCAGCTCACGTAGGAGGCGAGCACCGACACGATGAGGCCGGCGCTGATGAGCAGCTTGCCCCAGGAACCCGTCATCTGGGCCATCAGTCCCGCCATGGAGGGGTTGGGCAGGGCCGCAAGCTCCGGGCGGCTCAATATTCCAAGCGCCAGCACCGAGATGAGCACATAGAGCAGCAGCGCCAGCACCACGCCGAGCACGGTGGCGGTGCCCACATCCCGCTTGTTTCTCGCCCGGGCCGAGAGCACCGCTGCCCCTTCGATGCCGGTGAAGACCCAGAGGGTGATGAGCATGGTGTTACGCACCTGCTCGGAGACCGGTACCGCCAGGGTGCTGCCCTCCTGATCCGCCGCAAAGGTGACCGGATCGAACCAGTAGCAGGCGAACAGGATGAACAGCAGCAGCGGCAGGCTCTTGGCCAGGGTCGCCACCAGATTGAACAGGGCCGCCTGCTGTACGCCTCGGGCCACCAGCAGGTGCACCGCCCAGAGGATGCAGGACTCGCCGATGAAGGCCGCCAGGGTGTTGCCCTCGCCAAACCAGACCCGCTCCGGCGTGTCGACGAAGCTGCCCAGCGCCGCGAAGGCGATCACCAGATAACCCACCACGCCGATGGTGGCACAGAGCCAGTATCCCCAGGCGGAGAAGAACCCCACCAGCTCGCCAAAGCCTGCCCGGGCATAGCTGTAGATGCCGCCGTCGAGCTCGGGTTTGAGCCGCGACAGGTAGAGGAAGCTCATGGCCAGCGCCAGTATGCCGACCCCGGTGACGGCCCAGCCGATCAGCACGGCGCGGGCGCCCGCCACATCGGCCATGTTCTGGGGCAGGCTAAAGATGCCGGCCCCCACCATGGAGCTGAACACCAGCGCCGTGAGGGACCAGAGCCCGATCTTGCTCTCTTTCATGGGCGCTCCTTAACGCAGCCGGCTGGCCAGCGCCTCGATGTGTTCCGGGCCGATGCCGCAGCAGCCGCCGATGAGGTTTGCCCCGGCTCTGCGCCAGCGCTCGGCCCAGCCGAGGTAATCCAGCGGCCCCAGATCGCCACGGATCTCGTCCAGACCGTCATTGGCAGTCGCCTCCTTGGGCTGGGGCGGGAAGGCGTTGGCATAGGCGCCGAGGCGAACGTCGGTGCGCCCCTGAACCTGCAACGCGGCGACGGCCACCTTGAGCGCCCCTTCAATCACCTCGGGCTGGCAGCAGTTGAACAGGATGGCATCCACCCCGGCCGATGCCAACGCGGTCACGGCATCCGCCACCCGCTCGCCGGAGCGCAGGGTGGGCTCACTGCCCGGCGCCTCGTCTTCCAGAGTAAAGGAGACCCAGAACGGCTTGCCGTCCTCGGGCAGCAGGGCCTTGAGGGCCAGGGGCTCGGCGATGAGGCTCATGGTCTCCGCCAGCCAGAGATCCACATGGGGTGACAGGGCACGGATAAGCGGTGTCGCCAGCTCGCTCACCCGCTCGGCCTGATAGAGGTCCGCACGATAGGAGCCAAAGAGCGGCGGCAAGGAACCAGCCACCTTGACGGCTCCCCCCTGCTCGTCGGCCACGTCTCGGGCCAGTTGCCCGGCCAGAGCCGCAAGTGCCTCCCCTTGGGCGGCAAAGCGTGCCTCGCCGATATGGAAGGGCACCAGGGCATAGCTGTTGGTGGTGATCACCCGGGCACCGCTCGTCGCATAGGCCTGGTGTACCTCGCGCACCGTCTCGGGCGCTTCCATCAACGCCAGTGCCGACCACTCCGGTTGACGGAACGGCGCACCACGCCGCGCCAGTTCACGGCCCATACCGCCATCGAGTACCCACAAATCCTGCTTGTCCATCTCTGTCTCTCTGCGTCTCCCCGCCATGACGGGTGTTTATTGTGTGAAACCACATTAAGCCATCAAAACATCTAGACGGCTAGAAATCCCAAATATCATGACCCAAAGTAGAACAAGAGGCAATCGGGGGCTACGAACAAATCCGGGCAAGCTCAGGATGATGGCGGCAAAGGGAGGTCTCCCCGGCACAGGCATCACCTGGCCAGGCGCTGAAACGACAAGAGGCCACCCCGGGGGGTGGCCTCTTGTGAAACAGGGGATCAAGGCGGGCACAGCCGCCGATAACCAGGGGCTCAGCGCCCGGCCAGCACCCGCTTGGTCTGCTTGACCCAGTCGGAGACCCGGCCCTGCTGGGGATAGCCCTGCCAGATCTGCTCCCACTGGGCGGGGCTGAGGGGGCGGCCCAGCCGACGCTGCACCCCGGCATAGAGGTAGTCGTGGGCCGTGGTGCGTGCCTGGGCCGAGGTGAGGAACTTGGCAACAGGGTCAGTGAGACGCACGTCCCTCATGCCGAGCAGCGGATAGTCGCTGTGCACCGCCGCCAGCATGGTCTCGCGCATGGCGGATTCGATGTAACCCCGGGCAAACAGGGCGGTGACCGATTCAAGCGACCCTTGATCCGGGCCGTGATACTCCTCGTCGAACACCGGGCTGGGCTCTGCCACGGCGCTTTGCACCACCGCATCGGGATCCTGCTGCGGGACCACCACGGCAGGCTGGGGAGCGACGGGTTTGGCAGGCGTCACCGGCTTGCGCGGTGCGCTCTGGCTGCAGGCACCCAGTGCCAGGGCGAGCGCCACACAGGCCAGCGCACGGGAATGAGTATTCATCTTCATGATTGCTAACGAACTCCTTTAGGATTCCTGAGCGGGCTTCTCATTGCTCGCAGGTTCTACCCGGGTGACCAGCAACTGGTCAATCTTGTAACTGTCGATGTCCACCACTTCGAACTTGTAACCGGCATATTTGACCGAGTCGGTGCGCTTGGGGATCTTGCGCAGCATGTACATGATGAAACCGGCGATGGTCTCGTAGTTCTGGTTTTCCGGGAACTCCTCGATGTCGAAGGCGCGCATCACGTCGGAGATGGGGGTCACCCCGTCCACCAGCCAGGAGTTCTCGTCCCGCTGGACGATCTGCTCTTCCACCACGTGGGTGGCCCACTCCCCCATGACGGTACTCATCAGGTCATTCATGGTGACGATGCCCACCACCAGGGCGTATTCGTTCATCACCACCGCAAAATCGCCGCGATGGTTCTTGAAGTATTCCATTGCCTCGTAGAGGTTGAGGGTGTCGGGAATGATGATGACGTTCTGCACCAGGGAGCCGCTGTTGAGATCGATGCTCTGGCCGCTGATGACGCGGATCAGCAGCTCCTTGGCATCCACGAACCCCTTGATGCTGTCGAGGTTGTGGTCGCACACCAGGAACTTGTTGTGGGGGTGCTCGGCGATCTTCGCCTTGATGCTCTCCTCCCCCTCTTGCAGGGTGAAGTAGATGAGGCTCTCCCGCGCCGTCATGGCGGAAGTGACACCCAGAGACTGGAGCTCGAACACGTTCTCGATGAGCTGGTGCTCCTCGCGCTGGATGACACCGGCTTCGGCACCTGCATCCATCACCGCATAAATATCGTCGGAGGTGATCTCGTCGTTGCGCACCATGGAGATGCGCATCAGCCGGAACAGGCCGTTGGCCATGCCGTTGAACAGCCACACCAGCGGCATCAGCAAGGTGACGCACAGCATCATGGGACGCACCACCACCACAGCGATCCGCTCGGGCATGGTCATGGCAAGGCGCTTGGGCATCAGGTCCGCTATCAGGATGAACATGCCGGTGACGAAGACAAACGAGGCCGCAGAGCTAATCTGGCCGAGCCAGGGCCCCTGGTAGAAGCCGGCAATCAGCTCCCTGATGGCGGGATTGAGGGCGGATTCCCCCAGGATACCGCCGAGGATGGCGACGGTATTGAGGCCTATCTGCACCACGGTAAAGAAGTTGCCCGGCTGGGCCTGCAATGCCAGCACCTTCTCGGCGTGGCGGTTGCCCTCGTCGGCCATCACCTGCAACTTGATCTTGCGGGAGGCGGCAAGGGAGATCTCGGAGAGTGAGAAGAACACGCTGCCGGCGACCAGCAGCATCAGAAAGAACAAACTATCGGCAAAACTCATGATTAACCTATTGCTACAGCCGCCTTAGCACAAGACGGCAAACTGGGCCCGGGAAACCGGACCGTGACTCCATCCGGGACTCACACAGGGGCCATATTCTAGCAGAAAAGCGCCCGCCGGGTGGCGTTATCTTGAACTGCCGTGCCATGCAATGAAAAAGGCGCTCAAAGCGCCTTTTTATTCAATCAGAGTTGGATTCCCGTCGTGCAGCCGCGACGGGAGCTCCACCCAAGGCGCCCCATCAGCCCTTGCCCAGCAGATCGCTCAGGTCATCGGCCTTGGTGTGACGCACATCCTTGCCCTTGACGTAGTAGACGATGTACTCGCAGATGTGCTGGCAGCGATCCCCGACCCGCTCGATGGCCCGTGCCGCCCAGAGCACGTTGAGCACCTGGGGGATGGTGCGGGGATCTTCCATCATGTAGGTCATCAGCTCGCGGATAATGGACTCGTATTCGCGGTCCACCTTGTCATCTTCCTTGTAGACCGCCAGGGCTGCATCCAAATCCATGCGGGCGAAAGCGTCGAGCACGTCGTGGAGCATCTTGATGGTGCGACGCCCCATGTTCTCCAGCGACACCAGCGGCGGCTGCGGCTTGTTGGCGTTGTCGGTCAGCATGCGGGCAATCTTGTCCGCCACGTCGCCGATCCGCTCCAGATCCGTAATGGTCTTGATGATGGCCATCACCAGCCGCAGGTCGGACGCGGTGGGCTGACGCTTGGCGATGATGCGGGTGCACTCCTCGTCGATCGCCACTTCCATGGCGTTGACCTTGTGGTCGTTGGCCACGATCTTGCGCGCCGCATCCAGATCCTGGCCATGGATGGCGGCGATGGCGTCGGTGAGTTGCTTCTCCACCAGCCCCCCCATCACCAGTACCTGATTGCGCACGCTCTCAAGCTCGGCATTGAACTGACCGGAGATGTGTTTGTTGAGGTTCATATTGTCCATACCAGTAATCCTTGTTGCTCCGATTATGCCTTAGCCGTTGAACTGACTGCCAATCTGTTTGTTGATGCCCATCTTGCTCATCTTGCTCATCTCAATCACCGGCATCCCTTAGCCGTAACGACCGGTAATGTAGTCTTCGGTCTTCTTCTTGGCCGGGGTGGTGAAGATTGTGTTGGTATTCGAATACTCGATGAGTTCCCCCATGTACATGAACGCGGTCTGATCCGAGACCCGCGCCGCCTGCTGCATGTTGTGGGTCACGATCACCACGGTGAACTGGCTCTTGAGCTCGTTGATGAGCTCCTCGATGGTGAGGGTGGAGATGGGGTCCAGCGCCGAGGTCGGTTCATCGAGCAGCAGCACTTCCGGCTCGATGGCGATGGCACGGGCAATCACCAGACGCTGCTGCTGACCACCGGAGAGGCCGAAGGCGTTGTCGTGCAGACGATCCTTCACTTCCTCCCACAGGGCGGCACCGCGCAGGGAACGCTCGGCGGCCTCGTCCAGGGTACGGCGGTCATTGATGCCCTGCAGGCGCAGGCCGTAGACCACGTTCTCGTAGATGGACTTGGGGAAGGGGTTGGGGCGCTGGAACACCATGCCCACCTGACGGCGAAGGGCGGAGACATCCACGCTCTTGTCATAGATGTTGTGGCCGTGCAGCTGGATCTCCCCCTCGATGCGGCAGATCTCTACCAGATCGTTCATCCGGTTGATGCAGCGCAGCAAAGTGGACTTGCCGCAACCGGACGGGCCGATGAAGGCGGTGACCTGACCCTTGGGGATCTTCATGTTGACGTTGAACAGCGCCTGCTTGTTGCCGTAGTACAGGTTGAGATCCTTCACCTCCAGCGCAGTCTGCTCCGGGGTCAGGTTGAGCAGGTCGGTGGCGGTGTGCGGGGCCGAACTCGGTGTTACGTTGATCATCTGTTTACCTCAAATTCTCTTGGTGGCAGCGGGCAAACGTCTTGCCCGCCGCCGGAATATCTGGTTGGCAGGGAAGGTCCCTGCCCGTCTCTGTAATGACTGGATTAATGTTCCAGCGACCGGAATTTCTCGCGCAGGTGGTTACGAATACCGATCGCCGTCAGGTTGAGGCCGACGATCACCGTCACCAGCAGGAAGGAGGTGGCGTAGACCAGAGGACGCGCCGCCTCGACGTTCGGGCTCTGGAAGCCCACGTCATAGATGTGGAAGCCCAGGTGCATGAACTTGCGCTCCACGTGCAGGTACGGGAAGTTGCCGTCCATCGGCAACGTGGGAGCAAGCTTCACCACCCCCACCAGCATCAGCGGCGCCACCTCGCCCGCCGCACGGGCAATCGCCAGGATAAGGCCGGTCATGATGGCCGGGCTGGCCATGGGCAGCACGATGCGCCAGAGGGTCTCGGCCTGGGTGGCACCCAGCGCCAGCGAACCCTGGCGAATGGTGCTCGGGATCCGGGCCAGCCCCTCTTCGGTGGAGACGATCACCACCGGCAGGGTCAGGATGGCCAGGGTCAGCGCCGACCAGATGACACCAGGGGAGCCGAAGGTCGGGCTCGGCAGCGCTTCCGGGTAGAAGAGGCGGTCGATGCTGCCCCCCAGGGTGTAGACGAAGAAGCCCAGACCAAACACGCCGTAGACGATGGAGGGTACCCCCGCCAGGTTGATCACCGCGATGCGGATGATCTTGGTCAGGCTGTTCTTGCCCGCGTACTCGTGCAGGTAGACCGCCGCCACCACCCCGAGCGGGGTCACGATGATGGCCATCAGGATCACCATGAAGACGGTGCCGAAGATGGCCGGGAAGACGCCACCCTCGGTGTTCGCCTCCCGAGGGTCATCGGAGACGAACTTGCCAATCTGGTGGAACCAGTGACCCACCTTGGCCATCAGGCTCATGTCGTTGGGCCAGACTACATCCAGCACCCGGGACATGGGCATGGTCACCAGCTCGCCGCGCATGTCCTTGACGGTGATGCTGTCTCTGTCCGCCTGGGTACGCAGGGAGAAGAGCTCTTTCTCCAGCACCTGGTAACGGTCGTTGAGCGCCTGACGCTCGCTCGCCAGCTCGGCTTTAAGCTGATCGGTCAGCTTGTCATCCAGCTCGGCCTTGCGCTCTTTCAGGCGCAGGCGCTCCAGCTGGTAGTTGATGCTGCCGATGGCCCCTTTTTGCAGGTCGTTGGCTTGGCTTGAGAGGCCGTTGGCACGGGCCAGCACCCGCTGCAAGGCGGGATGCAGATCCGTGGTCAGCTCCTGGCCATCTTCCTTCACCGAGGTGATGTAACCATAGAAGTTGCCGTTGGTGGCGCGTTCCACCATGGCGAGCTCCGCCGGCTGGGCGCGCGATTTGATATCGGTCTCCAGCACCCAGCGAAAATCGAGGTCCACGAACTCCCGGTTGCCGGTCTTGACCAGATAACGGGTAATCTCTTCGCGATCCTCCCCTTCCAGCGCCTGGCCTGCGGCGCGCAGGCGCTCCACCGGCACCAGCTCCCGGTCGTTGATCTCGCCAATCAGGACGCTCATGTTGCCGCTTGCATCTTCAAGTTGCCACTCATAGATGGGATGGGGCCAGAAATAGACCAGACCACGCCAGCCAATCAGCAACAACAGACCCAGTACGGCCACCAGACTCAGGCTGACGGCGCCCCCCGTCATCCAGATCCAGGGGGCCCCCGATTTAAACCACTTACCCATTGTCGATTCCTTAGTCCTTACAGAGAGCTGTACTTTTCACGCAACCGCTGGCGGACGAATTCGGCCAGGGTATTGAACAAGAAGGTGAACACAAACAGCACGAAGGCGGCGAGGAAGAGCACCCGGTAGTGGGAGCTGCCCACTTCCGATTCCGGCATCTCCACCGCGATGTTCGCCGCCAGGGTCCGCAGCCCCTGGAACATGGAAAAGTCCATGATGGGGGTGTTGCCGGTGGCCATCAGCACGATCATGGTCTCGCCCACGGCGCGGCCAAGGCCCATCATCACCGCCGAGAAGATGCCTGGGCTCGCGGTGAGGATCACCACCCGGCTCAGGGTCTGCCACGGGGTCGCCCCCAGCGCAAGCGAGCCCTGGGTCAGGTGCTTGGGCACCGAGAAGACCGCGTCTTCGGCGATGGAGAAGATGGTGGGGATGACCGCAAAGCCCATGGCAATACCAACCACCAGGGAGTTGCGCTGGTCAAACTTGATGCCCATGTCGTGGGTCAGCCAGATGCGCGAATCACCGTGCATGAAGGCGTTCTCGATGATGGGGCTCAAGGCGAAAGCGCCCCAACCGATGAACAGCAGCACAGGGATAAGCAGAATGGCGTGCCAGCCTTCCGGCAGCCAGGTGCGGCCGCGCTCCGGCAGATAATTCCACACCAGGGCGGTGAGCAGCATACCCATGGGCAGCAGGATCAGCAGCAGGATCACCCCGGGCAGGGCCCCTTCGATGATGGGAGCGAGCCACAGACCCGCCAGGAAGCCGAGGATGACGGTCGGCAGCGCCGCCATGATCTCCACCGTCGGCTTGACGTATTTGCGCAGCCCCGCCGACATGAAGTAGGCGGTATAGATGGCTCCGGCGACACCCAGGGGCACCGCGAACACCATGGCATAGAAGGAGGCTTTCAAGGTACCGAACACCAGGGGCACCAGGCTCAGCTTGGCTTCGAAGTCGTTGCTGGCGGAGGTGGACTGCCACACGTACTGGGGCTCGGGATAGCCTTCATACCACACCTGTTGCCAGAGGGCAGACCAGGTTACCTCGGGGTGATCGTTCTCGACGTCAAAGACCTTGAAGTCATCCCCCTGCTGGGTCAACAGCAGGTTGTGGCGAGGAGAGATGGCAACGGCAGCCAGGTTGCCCCCGTCAATCTTCTCGCCAAGCAGCTTGGCTTCGCCGGTGGCATGGAAGAAGTTGATGGTGCCGTCGCTGCCTGCGCTGATGAAGCCCTTGCGAAAGTGCTCGGGGGTCAGCAGGGCGACCGGCGCGTCACCCTTGAAGTCACGGATCTGGGTGAACTGGCGCTTGCCATCCTTTGCCACCTCAAACCACTGGGAGATGACGCCGTTGTCGTTGCCCACCAGCAGGGAGGACGCACCGGAGAGCAGGGCCACCTGGGTCACGCTGGCATTGGGGGCGTTGATCTCCATGACATTGCGCAGGGAGATGTCGCTCAGGTTGTGGATGTCATAGACCGACAGGCGGTTGCCCTCGCGCACGAACAACAGGCGCAGGTTCGGGGTCAGCAGCATCTGGTCAACATGGCGTGGCAGGGACGGAATGGTGTAGGTCTGGCTGCTCCACTCGACTTCGCCGGAGAGGAAATTCTCCTCGCCGCTCATCACCATCAGCACACCACGACCATCTTCGGTCACGGCCGCAGTCGCCATCTTGTCCTTGGTCGCCTCGAAGACCATGCGCGTCAGCGCCTTGCCCTGGGGATCGATCACCACGGGGGTCTCGCCGAAGGGATATTGCAGGCTGGGCTCAATGACGCGAACGTCATTGGGATAGGAGATCTTGAAATAGGGTTGCACCACCTGAGCCTTGCCGTTGGCAAACCCATAGGCGATGAGTTTCTGGCCCGGCGCAGGCGGCGCGACCGCCGTGATCTCGCCGTTCACCTGCGCCTCGCCAATCACCTGTCCGGTCTTGATCTTGCCATCCGGTTGCACGGCAAAGAATTTGACCTTCCCCTGGTCGCTGAAGCGGTAACCTATCTCGTTTTGCTCCTCGACCCCGAGCCAGGCGGTTTTGCCCTTGATGGGCAGGGTGAAGGAAGCGGTGCTCTCCATGCTGGCGCCATTGAAGATGGGCTTCACCACATAAAGCAGGTAGAAGAAGATAAGCAACAGCGCCACCAGCACCAGGGCTCCCCCTGTGGTGACGCCATATTTGGCCAATTTATCCTTGATCCGGCGTTTTCGACTGCCCGCCATGACCAGATTTAACGATTCCGATGACATGCAAGACCTCAATGTGAGCTAGGCTTGGCGGCATTATATGGCGGATGCATGACAGTTTTGTTACATCAACAGCGGCAAAGAGCGCAGGCTCCATCGGGGGGTGGCAGTTGGTATTCGGGGGGAAGCAGGCAGCCGGTCTGGCAGTGAAATAAAAGCAAACGGGGCCATCAGGCCCCGCTGTCATCTTGAGGAAGCGCCTCTTTCGCGGCGAGTCTGGCCGCCTTCTTCTCGGCGCGGCGCCGTTTGAAGAAATCCGACAGCTGGGCCGAGCAGGCGTCGGCGAGCACCTCCCCCGTCAGTGCCACCTGGTGGTTGTGGCGGGGATCCAGCAGGATGTCGAACACAGACCCTGCCGCCCCCGTCTTCAAATCCCGGGCACCATAGACCACCCGCTTGACCCGGCTGTGGATGAGGGCGCCGGCACACATGCAACAGGGCTCCAGCGTCACATAGAGGGTGGTGTCGAGCAGGCGATAGTTTTCAAGCTGCTTGCCCGCTTCCCGAAGCGCCATCACCTCGGCATGGGCGCAGGCGTCGTGCTCGCTGATGGAGCGATTCCACCCCTCTGCCACTATCTTGTCCCCCAGCACCAGCACGGCGCCTACCGGGATCTCGCCTATCCCCTCCGCCCTGGCGGCCAGGGCCATGGCATGGCGCATCCAGCGTTCGTCCTGCTCGCGCTGGCTGATCTGTGCTGCAACTTCAGATGGTTTCACGCCCTGATCCTCTCGTCGATATGATGTCGGCTTGCCTGGCCCCTGCACGGCATCGGCCGCGCACTCCCGGATTGCTGCGTCCCGGCCCTGGGCACACCGGGCCCCTTCCCCCTCGCGCTGGCCGGTAGCCGATAGCCCACGGCAGAAGATGCTGTCAATGAAAGAGAGGCCAAAGGCCCCGGCGACATCGGAACGCCCCGAGTTGGGTGTTCGCCACCCTGTGCCCGCCTAAGGGGGCGGCGATTATGCCAAAACTCCGGCCAGGGCCCAAGTTGCATCTTGGCTGAACAATAAAGAAGCAGTCGGCATCTCCCTGATAAAAAAGGAGTTGCGCCCGCCAAATCATCCGATTAGACTTCCTCCCCGTCAGCCGAGCTGACTCCGTCGGTGTGTAGCGCAGCCAGGTAGCGCATCTGCATGGGGTGTAGAGGGTCGGAGGTTCGAATCCTCTCACACCGACCAAATTCCCCGAAAATTGCCCAGTCAAACGACTGGGCTATTTTTTGGTTCATCGCGGCTTTCCGGGGAAGGCCGCCTTGATTTTCAGAAAAAAGTATTCTGAGTCCCTAAATCCATATGCCATGCGCTTTATCACTTTGATCTTGTTGTTCACCCCTTCCAGCACACTCGTGTGCATCGGGTAGTTTGCACTCGCCAGGATCCCCCGCATATATTTCGATAAATTTCGACCAAATCGTTGCAGCGGCGCTAGCCCGCTTTCCTTCACCTGCCGCATCCAGCTCCGCCATCGTCGCCATCCTTCCCACACGCTCGGCGCATACCAGATGCCCTTCAACGCCTCTTTCAGCACGTACACCATCGCCAGCGGTTGATTCGCCGCCAACAGCTCCTGCAACTTCACATCCTGTTTTTCACTCAGCTTCGCCCGATTACGTAGCAGCAACCAACGCGCACTTTTGACCACTTTTCGCGCCGGTTTATCGCTTTTCAGTGCATTCGCCTGCTCCACTCGCACCCGGTCCACCACCTCTCGGCCATAGCGAGCCACCACGTGGAACAGGTCGTAGACCACCTCCGCCTGCGGGCAGTGTTGCTTCACCTCCAGGTCGAACGCCGTGTTCATGTCCATCGCCACCGCCTCAATCTGCTGGCATCGCTCGCCGAGCTGCTCGAAGAAGGGACGGATAGCGGCCCGGCTGTTGCCGTGCCCCACCCACAGGACGCGGGTTCGCTCGGCATCCATGATCACGGTGGCATAGCGGTGTC
>NZ_PQLN01000089.1:0-17491 GCF_002919855.1 Aeromonas sp. ASNIH8
TGCTGAAGCAAAACAAATCACGTAATCTAAGCATGGCCAACAAGCGCAGGCTCTGCTGTCTGAATGAACAATATTTGTTCGAATGTATGGGGTTGTTCAAAGTATAAACACTGATGCGTCAGCCCTGATCACAGTCGTGCTCATAGCCCTCTTATCGATGTAGCTCTGTAACAAGAGGTAGAACCCGATCATCATCATGGTCAATGGCGTGAATAGCATTTGGGAAAAGAGGTCTATCTGCAGGTCCTGGATTTGCTGTTGCAGGGTGTGACCCGCTGGCCTGAGCAGGTCGGCGGTCAACGGGCTGACCCTATGTGAGCGAAGCCTTTTTCTTATTAACAAGATGATCCCGACAGATAAGAATATTGGGCACAAGAACAAGCCAGTAGTTGCCAGAACAGATACCGCGAGCGACGAGAATTCCATTTCATGCGTCTTTTTGGGGATGTGGTGAGGTCAGGTTAGCTGACCTATAGGAGTCTATCCATTGGGATGTGGGGCAAGTATCACAGTATCTGATTATCCCCAATGGAGATCTTACACCTTGTGGTGTTAGTGAGATAAAACAGAGAGTTACTGCGCCCCCCTTTGTGCGCAAATGGGGTTCGTTGCGCTTGGGTTTACTTGGCTGGTTGTATGTTTACTGATGCGACCCGGAAGCTGGGCGGCTGTAGCAACTCACTCTGTGGCCTTAGCAAGCAGTCCTATGACAACACTTCCCAATGCCCACCCTTGCGTGGACCAACAAAGCGTAATCGTCCCGCCTTAACCAACGCCGCCGCCGCTCGCTCCACCGTGCTGGTCGATCTGCCTATCCGCTCGGCTACTTGTTTAAGGGTCAAGGTCGGCTCTGCCACCAAGATAGCCAACACCGCATCCGGCGTTTTTACCCGCATTTCTACCGGCGTTTCTACCCTCACTTTTTCTGGCGGGGTGGGCTGAGATGTCGGCTGTGCGGCAATCGCTTCGGCCAACGCATCTCGCAGCGCCTCTAGCAGAAACAGAATAAAATCGGTGCAGTCACTCAGCCTGTCGGCCTGACTTAATTGGTGGTAGTAGTGCTCTTGGCGCTCTTTGATGATCGCTTCCACCGGCAGGAAGGCCATCACTGGTTGCCAACGGCTCAAGATCACCGTTTGCCACAAGCGTCCCATACGACCATTTCCATCGGAAAAGGGGTGGATAAACTCCAACTCGTAGTGCAAGGCACAAGAGGCGATCAAGGGATGGGCCTCTGTTTCTGCCAACCATTGCATCAGTTGTTCCATCAGACGCGGAACCTGAGTCGCGGGGGGAGCCATATGCACTAATTGCTCACCCCGATAGATGCCGACCCCACTGCTACGCCATTGCCCTGCATCGTCGCATAACCCGTGCATCAAGCGTCCATGGGCCCTGAGCAAATCCGCAGAAGAGGTAGGGGCCCAAGCCGGCATTGCTTCATAAGCGGCAAAGGCATTGCGCACCTCCTGGATCTCACGGGGCAGACCCAACACAGGTTTGCCGTCGATCACTGCCGTGACTTGATCTAGGCTCAGGGTGTTGTGCTCGATAGCCAGGGATGCCTGGATGGTGCGGATCCGGTTTTCCCGGCGCAGCATGGGGACTTGCGAGCTCTGCGTCGAGCGCCATTGCCCCACCAATTCTGCGATCTCCGCCACCCGGCTCAACATGGCGTGGGTCAGGGTGAAGGGAGGGGAATAGGCTGCCATGGGGGACTCCGACTGAAACGATTGCAAATGCGAAGGTTCAGAGATTATCAGATCGGGGGCAAGACCAACACGGCGGCGTATCTTTGCGAATTCTGTGATAAGCGGTATGCGATGTTCTATGACGGGGTGCGATTTGTTGCGAACTTACAGTGTTACTCGCTACATCTATTTGCTATTACATGTTATAAGACGCAAACGGAGCTAATCGATTTAAAATCCCTCGACGTTCGCGTCGTGCCGGTTCGATTCCGGCCTCGGGCACCATTGATACTTCCAAAGCATTCCGAAAAAGTTTAAAAAACCCAGTAGATTCAATGTCTCTGGGTTTTTTTACGTCCAGAGCATTCCGAGTCATTCTTAACACATCCGCTAGAAATTGGTATACGCTTAGGTATACATCGATTCGATAAAGGAGTCGTATACCAATGCCGCGAACTACCAAACCCCTGTCTGATACCGAGTGTCGCAATGCCCGCCCGCGAGAAAAAGACTATTCCCTGTTCGATGGGAATGGCTTGCACTTATTGGTCAAAAAGAACGGTACCCGTTCGTGGCGCTTCAAGTTTACCAAGCCAGATGGTAAGGCAGGGCTGATGGCGTTTGGCGACTACCCAACCCTTTCTTTGACTGACGCGCGTAAAAGGCGCGAAGAGGTTCGAAACCAGTTAGCCAAAGGTATCGATCCTGTCGTCCATAAGCGGCAGTTGCGAAACGAGATCACCAGTAAACAAACGAATAGTTTTGAGGCTGTTGCCCGTGAATGGCATTCAAGGAGTGCTGGCAAGTGGTCCCCGGATCATGCTTCACGCATCTTGACCCGGCTTGAAGCTGACGTGTTTCCGTCTATTGGCCATTGCCCCGTTGCTGAACTCAAGACCCGTGACCTGCTTGTTCCATTGCGCATGATAGAGCAGCGAGATGCGCTTGATTTGGCAGGACGAGTGCGGCAACACATCAACGGCATCATGCGTTATGCAGTGCAAACGGGGTTGATTGACAGCAATCCTGCCGCTGATTTGACGGGGGCGTTGTCGGTTCGCAAAGGCAAGCACCATCCCGCGCTGCCGCTGCAGGATATTCCCGAGTTGCTGTGTCGCCTTGAGAGTTATGCGGGGCGTCTGCTGACCAAGATGGCTGTGAAATTGAGCTTGTTAACCTTTGTCCGTTCGAGCGAATTACGCTTCATGCGTTGGGATGAACTCGATATCGAGCGAGCAATCTGGACGATCCCGGCGTCTCGCGACCTCATTGAGGGGGTCAAATACTCGCATCGTGGTGCCAAGATGCGAGAACCGCATATTGTGCCGTTGTCACGCCAGGCACTGGCAATCATTGAGGCGATCCGCCCTTTGACCGGGCGCTTTGATCTGGTTTTTGCCGGTGACCATGATGTATCAAAACCGATGAGTGAAAACACCGTGAATAGTGCCTTGCGCCGACTGGGTTACGACACCAAGGTTGAGGTATGCGGTCATGGCTTCCGGGCGATGGCATGCAGCGCGCTGCTTGAATCAGGTCAATGGAGTGAGGATGCCATTGAACGGCAGATGAGCCATAAGGAGCGTAACGGTGTGCGGGCGGCTTACATTCATCGGGCCGAATTTATCACCCAGCGCCAGCAGATGATGCAATGGTGGGCTGACTGGCTGGACAGTTGCAAGCATCACTATGTGCCACCCCATGAATTTAGCGGGATGGAGAGCAATGTGATTCACTTGCCAAATAGTCTGTCTGCATAGGTGGATCGGGTTGTCAATCAGCATCGAAAGATGACCAGGGATCAGCGTCCAAAATTGACCAGGGTTAGCTGGCTGATTTCATCCTCTGTTTGACGCGGTGGGAGTCGTTTCCTGTCTCGATGATCTGCAGTGATGGGTGATCCTATCCAGCATCGCCGTTGTCATTTTCTCATCCGTAAATACCTTGCCCATTTGCTGAAGGCCAGGTTGGTGGTCAGGAGCAGGCTGGTGCGCTTGCGCAGCTTGCTGATCAGGTGAAACAGCAGGGCGCCTCCGCTTTCGGCAAACGGCAGATAGCCCAGTTCGTCCAGGATCACCGCATCGATATTGACCAACCGAATGGCAAGCTGCCCGGCTTTGCCTGCCGCCTTCTCCTGCTCCAGTTCGTTGACCAGACCCACCACTGTGAGAAATGCACTCGCTTGCCCTGGTACCCGGCATTGCATCCCAAGGCGATGGCTAGGTGGGTTTGACCCGTCCCGGTTCCGCCGATTAACAGCAGATTTCGCTGCTGTTCCAGGAAGTCATCCACACCTACTCGCCATTTAATTCCCCTTGTCAAGTGCGTTTCTGACGGGGTTCACCCCTGTAGGGCTAGGGATTTGTTGCGAGATGATAAAAATAAGGAGCCATGCTGGTGCATCCCGTTCCAGTGCATGACAGGGAATAACTAACATGGCTAAAGAAAGCAAACCCACTCTGACCATTATTCGCCGTAATGAGGTTGAAGCCCGCACCGGACTCTCACGCTCTACCATCTACGCCAAAATGCGTCCCAACCCGAAGTGCCCCAATCTTTATGACCCGACCTTTCCCAAACCGGTGTCCATCGGCGCAAAAGCCGTTGGTTGGGTTGAAGAGGAGTTGGAAGCCTGGCTCATCGCTCAGATTCAGAAGCGCCGCGAGGCGTAAGGAGGCGAGGATGACAGTCACCAATTACGCAAAAAAGAGCCGCCATGGTACGGCGGCCTCTTCGAGTGGCGTGTTTGATATTGGCCAGATAGTTAAACCTGACGCTGAGAGCGTAGCACCTGCGTGTTCGCTGGCAAGCAAAAGCCTGCGTCGCATAACATCGGAGGGGGGAACCATTTGTGGGCAGTCCGCACTGAGCACGAACAGTGAGCGCATCGAGCAGCTCGGCCGCCTTCAGGAAAGGTATGAGAACGATGATGGTGTATCGCTGTTCACTCACAAGTTCGCCGTTTTGCGCTTGTTCGGGGGTGAGAAATGAGTACCTCTCTGCAAGCCAAGGCTGCCAACATCGAGGCCAACGGCCACACTGTCATTCCGTGTCAGAGCAACGGCAACCCGAAACCCTACGGCGACAAGCAGCGCTACCCGTCCTACATGGTACGCGCGGATGACATTCAGTTTGGTGTTCGCTTGGATGGCATGATCTTGCTGGATCTGGATGGAAACAAGGTTGCCGAAGCACCGTCCCCTGAGGTTCTGCTGGCGATGCTGGGGCTTCCGGGCGATACCCCCGCGAACCAGTACCGGATGCTCACCGATAGCCAGCCGGATGTAGTGGTCAACTAAATCCGGACACTTGGTTAGGCCGATCCTCGGCTTTTGCAGGCGGTATCCCGTCATTGTGGTGATGTGGACGCCGCCAGTTGTAGTAATCCATGAGGTAATAACTGATATCCCGCTTTGCTTCCCGCAGGCTCATGTATCCCGTTGCAGGAAGCCACTCTGACTTCAGGCTTCTGAACAATCGCTCCATCGGGGCGTTATCCCAGCAATTACCACGACGACTCATGCTCTGGGTCATGCGATAGCGCCACCGTCGTTGCCGAAATGCCCGGCTGACGTATTGACTGCCCTGGTCGGAGTGAAACAGCACGCCTGATGGACAACCCCGCTGCCGATAGGCCATCTCCAGCGCTTTGATTGCCAACTCTGCATCAGGTTTGTCAGACATCGCCCAGCCCACGACCCGCCGGGTATGCAGGTCGAGCACTGCGGCCAGGTAATGCCAACGACCACCGGCCCAGACGTAGGTGATATCGCCACACCACACCTGATTGGGTTGCGGGACATCAAATTCGCGGGCCAGCAGATTGGGAATGTCCGGTCGTTCAGACCGTGCCACCTTATAACGGTGTGCGCCCGGCTGTTTGGATGCCAGCCCGGCTTCTTTCATCAGGTTACGTACTTTGAATCGACCAATCTGATACCCCAACTCCCGCATCATCGACATCAAGGCGCGGCTGCCTGCCGAGTTCCTGCTCTCTTTGAACAACCGGCGCAACTCGCTGCGTTGCTGTATCCGCTCACGGTTAATCGTCCGCTTGCGAGCCAGATAATCGTAAAAACAGGATGTTGGAACATCGAAAGCGCAGCAGACCAGGGTGATGGGGGCTTGCTCTCTTAATTGGTCTATCAGCGCGTACGTGTGAACTCGTCCGTCATCAAGAGAGCCGTAGCCTTTTTTAGAATGTCCTTTTCGCGCTCGAGCCGATGGATGCGGGCTTCCAGCTCCTGGATTTTCTGCTGCTCCGGGGTCAGCGCTTTGCTGATAGGCGTGGTGCCAGTTCGTTCGGATTGCAGTTGCCGAACCCAGCGGCGAAGTATGGTTTCACCGACATCCAGTGAACGGCTGGCTTCGGGGACAGAATATCCCTGGTCGAGCACCAGGGATGCGGCTTCGAGTTTGAATTCGGCAGTAAATGAGCGACGTAATCTTGTCATTGAACACCTCAGGTCATGGTGGCGACTGTACCACCTAAAATGGTGTCCGGGATGATTAGACCACTACACTCAGTGTCGACAATGAAACCTCTTATAGCACTGATATGTTTATGGAAATGCGCGTGGCATTTTACCTGCAACGGGTGATGGGCATACATCAGCAGCACTGCTGCGGCTCCGACTACTCGCTGACCACGCTGCCGGCTGCCCAACTTCTCAAATCGGCGACTGTCGATGGTGCTGCCTGTGCAGGGCTGCTGGACAAGGTAGGGAGCCTGACGCCAGGAAAACAGGCGGATCTCATTCTGATCAATGTTGGCGATATCAACCTCTACCCGTCCGGCAATGCCTTTGGCACCGTGGTGCATGCGACAGAGCGCAGCAACATTGATACCGTCATTATTGGCGGGCGCATCGTCAAGCAGCATGGCAAGGTGCTGGGCGTAGACAGCACGCGCCTTCGCGCCGCCATTGATGAGTCCCGTGAGCATCTGTTTGCCGCCGCCGGGTATGAGCCTGACATTTTTGCTGACGCCTTCCTGCCGCTGGCACAGGCACACTGACAGGTATGCAACCCATGAGCACGCTGTATTACGTCATCGCTTTTGCCGCAGGTCTCGGGATCACGCTGCAGACAACTCTGAATAGCCAGCTGGCACGAGGACTCGGGGGCGATTCGGTCACCGCCGCATTGTTCTCCTTCGCGGCCGGTGCATTCAGCCTCGGGGTCTTCTCGCTGCTGCGTGGCGGATTATTCACCTCGCTTGCGGCCATTCCATCACAGCCTCTGTGGAGTCTGGCTGGCGGCCTGATCGGTGCTTGCGCGCTGTTCAGCTATGTCGTGCTCGCACCGAAAATCGGGTTGTCAGCCCTGCTTGGGTTGTCCATCGTCGGACAGTTGCTCTCATCCCAGGTCATCGACCATTTCGGTCTGCTTGGCACCATCCAGCGTCCGGTATCTTTGATAAAGCTGGGTGGAATGTTGGTCATGCTGACCGGGCTCGTCATCATGTTGTTCGGTGATCGGTTAGCTGAGCGCCTTATGCACTGATGAAGCGGCCTTCTGATGTTTTGACCTTCACGAACGTCTGCCCCGGGGCAGGCGTTCTGCTGATGGGGTTTGCATCCCGGCTCAGTTCCATGACCTGAATAGGGGGACACAAAGAGGCTCGCCTGACCTGGTCAGGCGAGCCGGCTCATATCGCGTCAGTCATCACCCCTGGACATTGACCAGGATCCGGCCGCGCACCTGGCCTGCCAGGAAGGCATCCCCCAGGGTCACGACCTGGGAGAGGGGCACTTCCCGGGTGAGGAGGTTGAGGCGGGTCAGGTCGAGATCCTCGGCCAGTCGGGCCCAGGCCTGCTGGCGCAGCGGGCGCGGTGCCATCACGCTGTCGATGCCATAGAGGGTGACGCCGCGCAGGATGAAGGGCATGACGGTGGAGGGGAAGTCCATCCCTCCCGCGAGACCGCAGGCAGCCACGGCGCCGCCGTAGCGGGTAGTGGCGCAGGCATTGGCCAGGGTGTGGCTGCCGACGGTGTCGATGACGCCGGCCCAGCGTTCCTTGCCCAGCGGGCGTCCCGGCGTGGCCAGTTCGGCGCGATCGATCACCTCGGCGGCGCCGAGGGACGTCAGATAGTCGGCCTCGTGCAGCCGCCCGGTGGCGGCCACGACCCGATAACCCAGCTTGGCCAGGAGGGTGATCGCCACGCTGCCCACGCCGCCGTTGGCGCCCGTCACCAGAATGTCACCGTCACCGGGGGGGATGCCGTGCTTCTCCAACGCCATCACGCAGAGCATGGCGGTGTACCCTGCGGTGCCGATGGCCATGGCGTCCCGGGGCTGGAAGCGCTCAGGCAGGGCGACCAGCCAGTCGCCCCGGACCCGTGCCCGCTCTGCCAGCCCGCCACTGTAGGTCTCGCCCACACCCCATCCGTTGAGCACCACCTTGTCGCCGGGGTGCCAGTCGGGATGCTGGCTCTCCAGCACGGTACCGGCAAAGTCGATGCCGGGGATCAGAGGGAAGCGGCGAACCACGGGGGAGGCGCCGGTGAGGGCCAGGCCATCCTTGTAGTTGAGGGAAGACCACTCTACCGCCACGGTCACATCCCCGGCAGGCAATATCTCCTCGGAGAGGCTCTGGTAGCTGGCGCGATAACCCGCCTCGTCTTTCTCGATCAGAATACCGTTGAACATCTTGTCTACTCCCATTAATTGGACTGGCTGACTATTAATCTTCGTAAAAAAATCACTTTGCTAACTTCATGAAAAAATTGAGAAAAGAGAGCATGGGCTCGGTATCGCCCACCAGGCGTGCGCGCAGTACGGCCCCTTCCCAGCCGATCCAGAACTGATGGGCGAGGGCGGGGCAGTCGCAATCAGGGGGCAGCTCCCCCGCCGTCACCGCGTCCCTCAGGCAGCGGGCGAGCAGCGCCTCCCAGTCGAGGAGGATCTGCTCGAGGCGCAGGCGCAGCTCGGGGGAGAGCTGCACCACCTCCTGACCCAGGTTACCCACGAGACAGCCCCGCTGGAACCCATAACGGGTCATGCCCCGGCAGGCGCTGTCGACGAAGGCAACAAGACGGGCCAGGGGGGGCAGGCTCTCATCCTCCAGATAGCGCGTCAGCTTGCGGCAGAAGTAGTGGTGATAGGCATCCATGACCGCCAGAGTGAAGTCGTGCTTGGTGGCGAAGTAGTGATAGAAGGAGCCCTTGGGGATCCCGGTCGACTGCAACACCCGCTCGATGGAAGTGGCGGCGATGCCCTGCTCGGTCAGCAGCTCCATGCCCCGGCGGATCAACAGATCCCGGGTATCGGCATAGGTGTGCCCGTGCTGGGCAGGGCGGCCGCGAGGGCGGCGGGGCAGGGGGTCATTGGCTTGCATGGGGCTTATTAGACGCCTCAACTAGAAATGATGCAAGCGCTGCATCGAAGGGACGAAACGAGTGGATGAGATCGGGTAGTCGAGACAAGCTGGCGCCAGCGGGGCAGAAAACAGCGAGGGCGCCAGTGGCGCCCTCGCATCGATGGGTGGCTGCGTCTCAACTGCGCAGCTTGTTGTAGACAAACAGCACGATCAGGGCGCCAACGGTGGCGATGATGATGCTCGGCAGGTTGAAGCCGGTGACCGTTCCCATCCCGAGCAGGGTGCTGACATAGCCCCCCACCATGGCGCCGACCACCCCCAGGATCACCGTCATGAAGAAACCGCCGCCATCCTTGCCCGGCATGATCCATTTGGCCAGGATGCCGACGATCAGCCCCAGTACCACCCAAGTAAGAAATCCCATGGTCTTCTCCTCGTTGTGTGCAGAGAACCAGAGTATATGCAGGGATCCAGCTTGTATCCCGCCACAGCACGGCGTGAGTCAGAAACGGTCATATGAGACTCGCTCCTGACCATGGCAGGCAGAGGGCCTCAGCCGAGCGCGCGGGTGTCGAGGCGCTGCCCGGCGGGGGAGCAGACCAGCACCGACCCCTGCTCGAACCAGTCTCCCAGCACGATGCGCCGCGCCGCACGCCCATCCAGGGTGAAGTCGTGGATGGCGGGCCTGTGGGTGTGACCGTGGATCATCAGGCGGCAGCCGTGCTGGCGCAGCATGTCGTCCACCGCCTCCGGGGTCACGTCCATGATGATCTGGCTCTTGTGGGCATTCTCCATCTGGCTCTGGCCGCGCATCTTGTGGGCGATGGCCTGGCGGCGCGAGAGCGGCAGGCGCAGGAAGAGCCAGCGCAGCCACTTCTGTTGTGTGATGCGGCGAAACTTCTGGTAGCCCTCGTCCCGGGTACAGAGCAGATCCCCGTGGCTCAGCAGCACCCGCTCGCCGTACAGCTCGATGACGCAGGGGTCGCCGAGCAGGGTCATGCCGGCCCGTTTGGCAAACTGGTGCCCCAAGAGGAAGTCGCGGTTGCCGTGAATGAAGTAGAGGGGCACCCCTTGCTGGCTCAGGGCGAGAAAGGCATCGGCCACCTCGCGGTGGAGCGGGTTGGGGTCGTCGTCCCCAATCCAGAATTCGAACAGATCCCCCAGCACATAGAGGGCGTCGGCACCGGGCGCGTCTTCGGCCAGAAAGCGCACCAAGGCCGCCGTCATGTCGGGCCTGCCTTGGCTGAGGTGAATGTCACTGATAAAGAGGGTGCTCATGAGTTCCTGGGCATCATGGTAAGAGAGTCCCGCCTGGGTGCGGACAAGGCCTGTGACCTTGCACGTCGAGCGGGTGGGGGAGGGAAGGGCAGCAGAGCCCCGCAAGGTTGACGCCCTCAAGGGTCAGCAACGCCTCGTAAGGGTCGCCGGACAGACCCAGCAGGCGGCACATGGCCGCTTCCCCCTTGAGCCCTTCATCAACGCGCAGGCGCAGCACCTCCCGGTGGAAGGGGGCGTCAAAGCGCTCAAGCAGGGCGGCCATCAGGCTGAGGTGGCGCCAGCCATGACACATCTCGAGGGGATCAGGGGTGAGGTAGAGCTCGACTGGCCAGCACTGGCCATCTGGCCCGTGGCGTCGCTGCTCGGCGATCCAGACCTGCTCGCCCTTGCTTCGCACCTGCCAGCCTTGTGCTGCCAGTGTCGCGGCAAGGAAGGCCGGATCCGGATGCTGGCAGAGGATGTCGAGATCGCTGCCGGGCCTATCCAGCCCGATGGCGATCGTGCTCACCAGGGCCAGATCGTTGCACAGGGGGCCAAGCTCATTCCACAGGCCGCCGCTCAGCAGGGCGTGGGCCGAGCGCTGACGTGCGTTGCCCTGGGCCAGATAGTCGAGGCGGCGCCAGTTGGGGGCGGCAGATGGAAAAACTGCGGCCGGGGCCGCAGTTGTGTCAGAGCCTGGCCGGCAGGGATTACTCGGCAAGGGTCACCTTGGTGATGACGACGTCTTCGGTCGGAACGTCCTGGTGCATGCGGCCGTAGTTGCCGGTCTTCACGCCCTTGATCTTGTTGACCACGTCCATGCCGGCGGTCACTTCACCGAACACGCAGTAGCCGAAGCCCTGGGTGGTGGCGGACTTGAAGTCCAGGAAGTCGTTGTTGTTCACGTTGATGAAGAACTGGGCGCTGGCGGAGTGTGGTTCCATGGTGCGGGCCATGGCGATGGTGCCGACCTTGTTGGACAGACCGTTGGCCGCCTCGTTCTTGATGGGAGCGCGGGTCTCTTTCTCTTCGAAGCCCGGGGCATAGCCGCCGCCCTGGATCATGAAGCCGTCGATGACGCGGTGGAAGATGGTGTTGTCGTAGTGACCGTCACGGCAGTATTGCAGGAAGTTGGCCACGGTCTCCGGGGCTTTTTCCGCGTTCAGGGTCAGGGTGATGTCGCCGTGGTTGGTGTGCAGAGTAACCATGAGTTGTCCTTTCATTTTGACGCAGGCAGCAAGGTGCCCGCAGGTGTATGGCATAAAGTGGTGGCAATTCTAGCCCATCAGGGCCCTGCGGCATAGATGGCAGGGGGGAGAGGGGGCTTTTTCTGCCTCGTTTTCTATACCGGATGCGGTTAGAATGGCAGGCCATTTTACTCACAGGCAGTGGTCATAAGATGCTGAAGATATACAACACACTCACTCGTCAAAAAGAAGAATTCAAACCTATCCACCCGGGCAAGGTGGGCATGTATGTGTGTGGCGTCACTATCTATGATCACTGTCATATCGGCCACGGCCGTACCTTCGTCGCCTTCGACGTCGTCGCTCGCTACCTGCGTTATGCAGGGTACGACCTCACCTATGTGCGCAACGTCACCGACGTGGATGACAAGATCATCAAGCGCGCCGCCGAAACGCACGTGACCTGTGACGATCTCACCGAGCGCCTCATCGGCGACATGCACCAGGATTTCGATGCCCTCGGCATGGTGCGCCCGGACATCGAACCCCGCGCCACCCAGCACATCGGCGAGATCATCGCCCTGGTTGAAACCCTGCTGGAAAAAGGGCACGCCTACGTGGCGGACAACGGCGATGTGATGTTCATCGTCGAGTCCTACACCGACTACGGCAAGCTCTCGGGCCAGGATCTGGAGCAGTTGCAGGCCGGCGCCCGGGTCGACGTGGTGGATGCCAAGCGCAATCCGCTCGACTTCGTGCTGTGGAAGATGTCCAAGCCCGGCGAGCCGACCTGGGACAGCCCCTGGGGCCCGGGTCGCCCTGGCTGGCACATCGAGTGCTCCGCCATGAACTCCAAGCACCTTGGCAACCACTTCGACATCCACGGTGGCGGCTCCGATCTGCAGTTCCCGCACCACGAGAACGAGATTGCCCAGTCCTGCTGCGCCCACGGCGGCGACTACGTCAACACCTGGATGCACAGCGGCATGGTGATGGTGGATAAAGAGAAGATGTCCAAATCCCTTGGCAACTTCTTCACCATCCGCGATGTGCTGGCCCACTACGACGCCGAAACCGTCCGTTACTTCCTGATGTCTGGCCACTACCGCAGCCAGCTCAACTACTCGGAAGATAACTTGAAGCAGGCCCGCGCCGCCCTGGAGCGGATGTACACCGCCCTGCGCGATCTGCCGGCGGCGGCCGCCGCCGGTGGCGACGAGCAGGTGGCTCGCTTCGTTGATGCCATGGACGACGACTTCAACACCCCGGAAGCCTACTCCGCCCTGTTCGACCTGGTGCGCGAGATCAACCGCCAGAAAGCCGAAGACATCGCTGTCGCCGCCGGCCTCGGTGCCCGCCTGCGCGAACTGGGCGCCGTGCTCGGCATCCTGCAACAAGACCCCGAGGCTTTCCTCAAGGGTGACGAAGCAGACGAAGAGGTTGCCGAGATCGAGCGCCTGATCGCCGAGCGCAATCAGGCCCGCGCCGACAAGAACTGGGCCGCAGCGGATGCCGCCCGTAACCGCCTTACCGAGATGGGCATCGTGCTGGAAGACAGCGCCGGCAAAACCAGCTGGCGCCGTGCCTAAGGGCGGTGGCGCTGCTGGCGCCAACCGGTTGAGCCTATAAAAAAACCGCAGCCCTTGGGCTGCGGTTTTTGTTTGTAGCCTGCCGAAGCCTCGGCATCCTGCGGTCTGATCCCCTCGCCCCTTGGGGGAGAGGGTCAGGGTGAGGGGGCTCGCATCATTACTCGCCGGAGTGCCTGCAAGCCATCTGTTACTTGCCCCCAGTTCCTACCTGACTTGGTTGGCGCCTCTGATCATGGCTGGTCTGGCAATATGTTCAGGTCTTTGGTGCGCGCCTCGGTCAACTGGGTGAGACAACTGCTGTGGACCATGGGCGCCATTGATCCCCCTTCATAGACGCCGGCCTCGTAACGGCACTGGGCATCGCGAAAGGCGATCCAGGCCCGTTGCGCAGTTCTCAGCCTCTCCAGCTGTGCCTTCTCCAGGGAGGCAACCCGCTTTTTATAGGCGGCATTGAGCTTGGCATCGGCTCGCTGGTAATCCTGAAACGCACAGATGTTCATGTCAGTTTGTGTCACCGGCGCAGTACAATCCTGTTCGGCCTGAACGGCAGTGGTTGCCAGCAAGAGCAACAGGGCGGGATAGGGTCTCAAGAGGCTGTTCCTTTGTGGTAGGGAGAGGGCCAATATACGGCATAAACCGGCCCGATGGCGGCTCTGTTTTTCAAGAATAACAAGGAGATGACGTCATGAAGTTGAACTGGATGCCGTTTCTGGCCCTGCCTCTGCTGGCGTCCGGGCTGTCTGTGGCCGCCACTGCCCCCGATATGCAGGTCCAAGCCCGCGCCAAGGTGGCCGAGTTTCTCGACTGGGAGCGCCAAGTCAAACCGAGCGGCCTCTATCAGGCAGACCTGGGCGGTGCGTTGCCCAACATCCTCTCCCCCGAGCTGCTCTGCCTGCTCAATGCCGCCTCCAAGGCGCGCGAAATAGCCACCCGCGAAGCTCCGGACGAGAAGCCCCCCTTCGTCGAGGGCAACCCCTTCCTGCCCAATGCCTGGGATCATCTGCTGGGCTCTGAGATACTCTCGTCTCGCGCCATCGCCGGCAGCAGGGATCGCAGCGAGGTCAAGGTGAGTTTCACCTTTGGCGAGCCGGGCACCCCGCTCGACACCCCCAGCGGCACCTACCGTTTTGTCAGCACCTATCTGGTGAAGGAGGGGCCGCAAGGATCCCGTATCACCGATATCGACGCTGGCGGTAGCTGCGACTTCTGCCAATCCGGCAGCCTGCGCGCCGCCCTCTATGAGACACTCACCGCCTATCCCGCCGCAGGGGCAGCGCAGTGCAAGGGGTTGGGGAAATAGGGCTTTGGCTTGGGTCAAAGCGTCTTTGGGGAATAGAAATAAAAACCGCAGCTCAAGGCTGCGGTTTCTGATTGTGCCCTGCCGTGAAGCCACGGCATCCTTCGCTCAGATCCCCTCTCCCCTTGCGGGAGAGGGCCAGGGTGAGGGGTAGCTAACATCATTCCTCGGCGAAATGCCAGCCAACGCTTGGATGGCATGGCTTTGCCATGCAGGACGCGAGGGCCTTGCCCTCGATGGGGTTTCGCCCGCCCTTCGGGCTGGGGCGAGTGACTTTTGAAAGACCCGCTCTCTTTGGCAAATAACACCAAAAGTCTTCCCCCCGGCAAACCGCCCGCTTCGCGGGTTCCCTCGTCTCGTCCAACGGGTCGGACGGAGCGCCGCAGACGGCACTTTGGCCTACGCCATCCATGGCTTCGGCCAAAGCCCGCTTCGAACATCCTTGTTCTCGCGCCAAATCGGGGTCGAGCAGTGCTCGCCCTGATCCGATTTGGCCCATATGCCGACTGCGGCTACGCCATCATCCCTGATGGCGCTCCTGACCCGTTGAACTCGACTCGGTGGTTTGCAGGGGGAACCAATACCGTGCCCGCCCGTGGCTTTAGCGTTCATGTCGGGCGCCTATCCCGCCGAAGGGGAGAGCTGTGCAAGGGGTTGGGGATCTACGTGTATGGGGAATAGAAATAAAAACCGCAGCTCAAGGCTGCGGTTTGAGGATTTTTTTCGATGAAATCTAGTTCATAGCCGTGTTTTTTGTGGATAAATTTGGTTATGCCAAATCTTGGATACCATATTTTCGCTCTCTTTTTTCAAAAGCATAACTACCGCCTTCGAGAATATTGCAGATATCTGCTCGTATGCCGGAATTCTCTCGCACGTTACCATCTTCAACGGCACCTGACTTATATTTAATGTGTTCGCCTTGGTTGTCGGCTATTATTATTTGTTCAGAGTCCGTATTGACAACTAAATTTGCGTTATGGGTGACGATTATGACTTGACGATATTTTTTGATTTTCCTAAACAGTGGGACTAGTTGAGACATAATAAACTCATTATCTAGATCATCTTCAGGCTGATCAAATACAAAAGGGCTTCCGAAGGGATCTGTTGCTAATTTTAAACAAACATAGAAAGTACCTCGCTGGCCAACAGATAGCTTATTCACGGACTTCCCTTTATATTGGAAGTCTGCGTTGGTATAGAGATATTTCTTAATGCTTGAAGACGAGTGAAGATAATTCAATAGTTCAAATCTCCCTCCCTTGTTAAAAAACTCTTGCATCCAAAGAAAGGCTTCCAAGTTTATTTTATCACCATCGCAGTTTATTATATTTTCACCGGAAACGAGTCTAAAATAATCGTCGCTTGAGTTTACACAGAAAGTCTCCATCAATCTGTCAAAAGTGCTTTTTTCATTTGTACTTCTAAATTTACCCCTGTTTAAACATTCTTCAATGCCACTGTAGAATTGCTCTTTATTAAATACTATAGCGCCATTAATATGAATGTCTGAGAGTATTTCTTGAACTAAAGTGTTTTGCTCCTCATTCCAGTGGGGTTGCTTACGCTGAAGTTTTAGAAAAGCATTATCTATATTATTTTTTTGTTCCTCTATATAGTCTTTATACTTTAATAATAACTCTCCGCGAGACTGTACTAATTTATGATACTCTTGAGTTCTCTGATTTATTTCTTCTAGTTTTGAGGATGCATGGTCAATTGATTTTTGATATTCAGTCACTTTTGTAAGTAGTGAGGAAATGTCTTGATTAATACCTTGCAATTTAAATTGTTCAGCAATTAAATTATTTGCAAGTGATAGCTCTTCTATTTTGGTTTTAGATGTTTCAATGTTTTGATTTATAGGGTTCTGAAGCATCTTCATTTAATAATGGAGACTTTATTACCGAGCAAGTGTGAGAGTTAAGGAGCTGTATTCTTTGATTTATTTCTGATATGTATCTATTAAAAAGAGCAATGGAGTTTCTTGCTTCATTGATAAAGTTATTGTGTTCATTGATATTCTTTGAATTTTGTTGGTATCTCTCTATAAGTAATTTGTTTTGTGGGTTTGTAAGTGTGCTAATTAATTGAGTGTTATTATCGATAATACTTTGTTGGTATGTCGGATTGTTTATTCTCTGGTTTTGAGAATCAACATCTTCCCAGTATTCAACGAACGCTCTATATCTACTTAAGTTATTCGAAATTTCAGAGTTAGTTACGGGGTCAAACTCAGTACCATAAATTCTTAGCATTCTCTTTATTTCGTCACTAAGATCATCTGGTTTTTGACTAAAATGCTGGACATCTCCCTGAGAAACATGAAGATAAGAGTATGTGTTTTCTGGAGAGTCGAACCTTAATACTGTTCCATCACCTTGATCTAATTCAACACATAAGTTTTCACTGCTTACCATCCGAGCATTGGAGTGCTCAGATAAGTGGTTGAAGCGAGAATGCATGGCATCTAAAAATAGACTTTTACCTGTACCTCTTCCACCAATTATTGTTACAAGATTTGGGTTTAATGGTATTTTTTGGCTATAAAAAGAGATTTCCTCACCAGAAAATATATTTCCACCCAACTCAACAGATTTAAACCAAGGTTTTAAATATTGTTTCTCAATGAAGTTATCAGTTTGTTGTACGCGAAGGTCTGGTTCAATAATAGCCTGCCTTAAACCTTCAAATGTAGGCTTTGCCTTAACCCAAGAATACATAGTTCCTATTGATGCTATTTTATGTGCATCAGATGCATAGAATACAGGTTTTTGCTTAGCGCCCTCGTATCGTTCTTTATTTAGAAAGAAGCTTCTATCTTGAGGTCTACCTAAAATAATCTGACATCTTTTCTCAATTTCTATAGCAACAGCTAAAGACCTTCCTTCTTTTGTATCTGGCCTAAACCCACCATAACCATTTGGACAGGCTGCAATCAAAAAATCAATGCCAAACTTTAAATTGTGATTTAAATGCTCAATTAATAAATCAAACTTAACTGTTGCTTCTGATGTTTGTAACCGTTCACCGGGACGGTGTTGACAGCACCAACTCCTCCGGGAACGGGTAGTCGGTTTTCTCGATGCAGGACCTGACAACTGCCCTCAGCCACTCCTGCGGGCAGCGGCCCAATCGCTTGGCCG
>NZ_PQLN01000009.1:0-70172 GCF_002919855.1 Aeromonas sp. ASNIH8
CCCGTCCGCCGCTCGCCGGCAAAAGTAGCAAGCTACTTTCCCGCTGCCGCTCGACTTGCATGTGTTAGGCCTGCCGCCAGCGTTCAATCTGAGCCATGATCAAACTCTTCAATTTAAGTTTGGTTGCTTCGAAAAGCGGCTCAATGAATTGCTGAATTAACTGCTGCAACTTAAAAGTTGCTTTGGTCACTTCATCAGACATTGAAAATCAAAAATTGTTTTTGATGCTCGATGCTGTGAGTGCCCACACAGATTGCTTGATTCAAATTGTTAAAGAGCAGGGTCTGAAACTATAACCCTCACCAGCTTGCTTTGCAAGGTGGACCAGACGCGCACTGCGCCGTGCTGATGGAGGCGCATTATAGGGATATGATTCTCGCTGACAAGCGAAAACTACGTGTTTATTTGAAAAAGACGTTCAGGTGTTTAATCAACAACCAACAAGACTAAAAAGCCGTCAACGATTCATCTAAATGAGCCTGCACACCTTCTCTATCGCTACCAATCGGTACCCGTTTTCGCCACATCAAGATCTACATGCCAGCCACGCCAGGCATACAAAAATGAAAAGGGCCCCTCGGGGCCCTTCATATCACGCTGCTTGTAGATCAGATGGAAAAACTGGAACCGCAACCGCAGGTCGTCGTGGCGTTGGGGTTGGTCACGGTGAAACGGGAACCTTCTAGGCCTTCGGTGTAATCCACGCTGCCGCCGACCAGGTATTGCAGGCTCATGGGATCGATCACCATGGTGACGCCGCTCTTCTCGACCACGGTATCGCCATCATTGATTTTCTCGTCAAACGTGAAACCGTACTGGAAACCGGAGCAGCCCCCCCCAGTGATGTAGACCCGCAACTTGAGTTCGGGATTCTCTTCTTCGGTGATCAAGGTCTTTACCTTGTTGGCTGCCGCATCCGTCATCTGGATGGGCAAGGGGGCTTCTGCTACTGCACTCATTGCTGACCTCACAACCGTTACATCCACAAACATGGAAACCGCGAAATTATCCAATACCCGACCATTTAGTTCAAGTATTCACCACTCTCTTACTGTGCTGCCGGCAAGGGGGTTGGTTGAGCGACCAGAGGCTTGAGCACCTCGTTCCACTCAGCAACCAGCTCCTGGGCCGGTTGCCGACCCTCCTTCGGGATGAGGATTCTCACCCTGTCCGGGATGAAGCCTGAGGGAAGCTGCCAATTGCCCTCCAAGAGCTGGAAATATCGCAACGCGTAGCGTCCCTCCCCCACCTTCATGCCAAGATCCCGGCCACTGAGGATCCTGGGCTTGTCAGCCAGACTGCCTTCGAGCCGGATCTGCACCTGCCCCCGAAACAGCTCCCGCTTCTTGGCGGGTTGTGTGAGCGCCAGACGATAGTGGTAGCGACCCGGCACACTCGTCTCCTGCAATGTTAGATTGTCGATGGATACCCCCACCTGTTCGCCGGTGGGACGCATGATGCGTTCGAAGAAGGCGAGCTGACGCTTCTGCTCCTGTACCTGGGCTTCCTGATCCTTGAGCGTCTGCTGAAGTTGCTCGAAGGCGGCCTTCTGGGTCGCCAGCAGGGTCTCCCTGACGCCGAGATCCGTCTTCAGTTGTGCAATGGCCTTGCTCTGACGCTCCAACGTCTCTTGCTGCACCGTCATCAGGCTGCTCTGAGCCAGCTCCTGTCTGTTCCCGACGACATAACCGATACATGCCCCCACAGCCAGCACCACCAATAACTTCACGATTTGGGACATAAGGCCTCTTCTATATGCCGACATCAACACAGCCGGTTTCTTTTCACTATACGCGACCATGCCGGATTGATACGGATAAACAAAGAGTTAACCGGTCGCGATGCTGCTTTCACCCCGGTTTTGACGCGCAGCAAGCCGTAAAGTTCGCTCCAGGATCTGGGAATAGATGGGACGCCCCCCCAACCATTGCGCCACCAGGGTTGCCCCTATGGTGGTGATCATCATGGGCAGGATCAGCTGATAGTTGTCTGTCATCTCTGTCACCAGCACGATGCCGGTAATGGGGGCACGCACGGTGGCGGCGAAGAGCGCCCCCATGCCGGCGATGGCAAAGGCACCCGGTTCGATGCCGAGATCGGGAAATGCAGAGTGGAACAGGTGACCAAAGATCACCCCGAACAGGGTGCCCAGCGCCAGGGTCGGCGCAAAGACACCACCAGGGGCCCCCGAGCAAAAGCAGATGAGGGTACCCACCAGTCGCACCGAGAAGATGATGAAGAGGGTCGCCACCGCATAGTCTCCCCCCGTCAGATGCGGGATGAGCTCGATTCCCCCTCCAGTGACCGAAGGGGCGAACAGCGACAGCATGCCAAAGGTTCCAGCCACCCCCATGCCGATGATGACGAAGCGGTGGCGCTTGTTCTGATGCAATGCCAGGTAACCATCCTGACAGGCGAGCACCAGCTTGTTGAAGACGAACCCCAGCACACCAAAGCAGCCCCCCATGAAGAGAAACAGCCAGAGCGCCTTCAAGGCCGGAGCGTCGTAGTGGGGCAGCATGATGACGGGGGATTGCCCTTTCATGTTCTGCAGCATCAGGGTCGCCATGACGGCCGAAATCCCGACCGCCTTGATGGCGAGGAAGGAGTAGCGAAATTGCGGTCGCATCTCTTCCATGACAAACAGTATCCCTGCCAGCGGGGCATTGAAGGCCGCAGCGAGACCACCCGCCGCACCGGCAGCCAGCAGGGCATGGCCATGCTCCTTGGGCAACCGGAAGATATCCGCCACCATCTTGCCGAGGTTGCCCCCTATCTGCACCGAGGGCCCCTCCCGCCCCAGCACCATGCCGGAACTCAGGGTACAGACCCCGCCAAAAAACTTCACCGGCAACACCCGCCACCAGCGTACCGGGCGCAGGTCGTCCATGGCCCCTTCAATTTCCGGGATACCGGATCCCCCTGCCTCTGGGGCAAAGGCATGAGTGAGGAAATAGCCGACCAACCCCAGCAGGGCGCTGAAACCAAAGCCGAGCAGGCCGAGCTGCCACCAGGGGCGATCGGCCAGCAAGTCGACACGCTGCTGGGCCAGCCAGTGAACGCAAGACTCGAACAGTCCGCACACCAAGCCTGCCAGCAGGCCGACCAGGGCCGCCAGCAGGAGCACCAGCAGCGGCATCTTGTCCCGCCGTATCAGGCGCTGCAAGACTGGAGGACGACGCAGCGAGGCCGCGTCGGCGGAAGGAATGGCTTGTTGCTCCATGGATAATCACGCTCATCTAACGAGGACCAGACACACCTCGGCCTCGGCTGCCCAGCTCTGGGCCTTTCTGCTATAGTCGGCCCGTTTCATGTTTCACGGGCGAGAGTCCGGGGCGAGAGCGCAAAGCATACTCCTCCCGCCATCCCCTGCCGAGCCGCAATCGGCAGCCTGTGCCCGGGTAACGACCAAAATCCCATTAAGGATGATCCATGTCAAAATCAGATCAGCTGTTTGAACAGGCCCGCCAGACCATTCCCGGTGGCGTCAACTCACCGGTCCGCGCCTTCAACGGGGTCGGCGGTACACCCCGCTTCATCGATCACGCCGATGGCGCCTACCTCTATGACGTGGACGGCCAGGCCTATGTGGATTACATCGGTTCCTGGGGCCCCATGCTGCTGGGCCACAACCACCCGGCCATCAAGGCCGCCGTCATCAAGGCGGTGGAGAAGGGACTGAGCTACGGTGCGCCGACCGAGATCGAAGTGCTGATGGCCGAAAAAGTGCGCCAGATCGTCCCCTCCATGGAGCAGGTGCGGATGGTCAACTCCGGCACCGAGGCGACCATGAGCGCCATCCGGCTGGCCCGTGGCTATACCGGTCGCGACAAGATCGTCAAGTTTGAAGGCTGCTACCACGGCCACGCCGACTCCCTGCTGGTCAAGGCTGGCTCCGGCGCCCTCACCCTGGGTCAGCCCAACAGCCCGGGCGTACCCGCCGATTTCGCCAAACACACGCTCACCTGTGTCTTTAACGATCTGGACTCGGTGCGCGAAGCCTTCACCCAGTACGGCAGCGAGATCGCCTGCATCATCGTCGAGCCGGTCGCTGGCAACATGAACTGCATCCCGCCGGTGCCCGGCTTCCTGGAAGGGCTTCGCGCCATTTGTGACGAGTTCGGCGCCCTGCTGATCCTGGACGAAGTGATGACCGGCTTCCGCGTCTCCCTGCGCGGTGCCCAGGGTCACTACAACATCGATCCGGATCTCACCACCCTCGGCAAGATCATCGGTGCCGGCATGCCGGTAGGCGCCTTCGGCGGCAAGAAGAAGGTGATGCAGCACATCGCCCCGACCGGCCCCGTCTATCAGGCTGGTACCCTCTCCGGCAACCCGGTGGCCATGGCCGCCGGCCTCACCATGCTGGACCTGCTGCTGGAGCCGGGCCTCTATGAGCAGCTGAGCACCAAGACCGCCCGTGTCGCCGAGGGGCTGAAAGCCGCCGCCGCCAGGCACGGCATCCCGCTTGCCATCAACTACGTGGGCGGCATGTTCGGCTTCTTCTTCACCGACGAGCCCGAGATCACCCGCTACGAGCAGGTGACTCGCTGCGACATGGAACGCTTCAAGCGCTTCTATCACCTGATGCTGGAAGAGGGTGTCTATCTGGCACCGAGCGCCTACGAGGCGGGCTTCCTGTCGCTGGCCCACGGCGACAAGGAGATTGAACACACCCTGGCGGCCGCCGAGCGCAGCTTCGCCAAGCTGGCTGGCTGACAAGCAGCAAGATGTGCAGAGGGCCCCGATGGGGCCCTTTTTTGTTTGCTCGTCCCGACAAGGCACCATAGTGGTGCATCCTTAAGTCCCTCACCGGAACCTTGCCACCTGCTGGTGCGCCGCGCCGTACACGGGCTGTCATAAATCGGGCCCACAATTTGCAGGCCCCTGCTTCAGGAGCCCATTGGACCGAGGTGTATATGGCAGAGATGAGCCCCATCGATGTGCTGCGGCGCTATCAGGAGTACGAAACCGAGCTGGCCCCCCTGCTGCTGGGGCTCCTCACCCTCCCCGAGGCGTCTCTCAAGACCTATGCCTTCGTCGAGGAGGTGAAGAGCCTGCCCCCCCAGATCAGGCCAGCCATACTGGCGCCCGTTCCGGCGGCCCAGGGGCAGCTGCGCCTGCTGGTGCAGGGCCATGGCCGGGAGCTGGAGATCAACCTGCACCAGCTGATCGCCTGGCTGATGGGGGACAGAGAGCGGCGGCGCGCCATTCCCTGGTTCAGGGCCGTCTACGTCGTCCTGAGTCTGGCCCTGTTTCTCATCGTCGGCACCCTCATCTGGCACGGGCTGGAACAGCTCTATCTGCTGCTGTGCGGCACCCAGCAGAACCGGCTCGGCGCCTTCAGCGCCATCATCTTCCTCACGCTCGCGCTGGCGGTGTTCGATCTCGGCAAGACCATCCTCGAAGAGGAGGTGCTGCTGCATAAAGACATCTTCCGCCACAGCGCCATCCGGCGCACCATTACCCGCTTTATCGCCGCCATCCTGATCGCGGTCTCCATCGAGGGGTTGCTGCTGCTGTTCAAGGGATCCCTCGGCCAGAGCGAACTGCTCTGGCCTGCGGTGGGGGTGATGGGGTGCGCCGTGGGGTTGCTGCTGGCGCTGGGGCTCTATGTGTTTCTCGGTGCCAGGGCGGAAGCCGCACTGGTCGCCTCCAGCCAGCAGACTGCCCACCCGGAGGGGGCTGCCAGAGGCATCAGAAGACGCGCCAGGACCGGGCGAGCGGGATGACATACCAACGCGGGGTGCCCGTGCAGGCGGGCCTCGCCGACGCCAGCTAGCTCGTCGCCTCTGCCAGCGCGGGCGCTGGCTGTCGCCGCGCCGCCCGCCAGGAGGCGTACATGGTCCAGGAGGTATAGATGACGATGAAGGCCACCAGCCATTTGAGCATCTCCATCTCCATGGATTTGACCAGCATGGCCGCCAGCACCACGCCGATGGGGCCGAAGATGGCCACCGCCAGCACGGCCCGCGCATCGAAAGCCCCCTTGCGGATGAAGGTCCCCGCCGAGAAGACGCTGAGCACGGCGGTGGATCCCATCATGATGGGGAAGGTCACCAGCGGGTTCATGCCGAGCAGATAGACCAGGGTCATGCAGGGGGCGAACAGGCCGATACCGACGTTCATCAGGGCTCCGAACAGGAAGTTGCCGGCAAGGGCGATCCCCAGCTTGTAACCGCTCAGCCCCATGGCCTCGCCACCGAGGGGGAAGAGCCCGAGCAGACCGGCAAAGATGAGACCGGCAACCACCAGCAGGGAGACCGCCATTACCAGCCGGATGGTCTGGCGATCAAAGGAGGCCACGTAACGGGCGCCCCAGGCCGCACCGGCCGCCGCAGCCGCCATCATGCTGATGAGGGTGACGGGATCCACGTTGACCACGCCGATGAAGATGAGAGCCTGGGTCACGGTCGGCAGCACGCACTGGCCGTTGAGGGTACCGGGCAGCACCCGATCATCGATCAGCCTGAACTGCTTGTAGCAGGCGGTCTTCACCGCAAAGCTCCCCACCCCCAGGGTATCGAGAAAATTGGCCACAAAGCCGATGGCCGCCACCGGCCAGAAAGGGGTGGCTTCGAGCTGGCCATGACGCCATTTGTGCCACCAGGCACGGACCAGCATAAAGAGAAAGACCAGGGCACAACCGATAAACAAGAGACGCAGAAAAGTGACAAGCATGGGGAGACCTCCAACAACGGGCGGCGATTCTAAGGCAGCGGAAGGAAAAAATCCTGGCCAGGATCATGAGACGACGGGTGCAAACGTTTGGCCGCGACTATTTTGGCTGGCAGAACCCGAATGGGGCTATCCATACTGGTTGGGAGGGCGACAGCCCGGGCTCATCGGGCGTAGTCCTGGTCATTTCGCGACGACCACAGCACCGGTGAGGCGTAAACGAAAGAAGGCGGGGTGACCCGCCTTCTTTTTTCATTCTCCGTCAGGCAATCCAGCGTGGCAGCCGGGGAGCCAGGCGGTCGATCAGGCGATCCGACACGGGAGTGAGCAATAGCAGCGGCAGGCAGATCAGGGAGAGGCAAAGAGCGCCCACATAGACGTCCGTCATCCAGTGCGCACCCGCCAGGATGCGGGGCGCCGAAAACAGGGGCACCATCACCACCGCAACCACCCCGGCCCATCGCGGCAGATAGCGCAGGGCAAAACCGGCGAAGATCATCAGGAAGAGGGCGTGATCACCGGGGAAGCTGTCACCAGCGGAGTCCTTGGTGGGAATCGCACTGATCTCGGTCAGGCGCAGTGCCCCGTCCACCATCAAGGTGGGGCTGGGACGGCTGACCGGCAACAGATGCCCGAACTGATTGATCACCAGGGCCCCCAGCAGCATCACGACCCCCATGGCCACCAGACGACGGCGCTCCTGCCCGTCGGCACGGAAGAAGCAACTGGCGAGGATCCCGCCCATGCAGGCCAGCGCGGCCAGATCGAACAGGCGGTTGTTGGTGATGGCCACCAGATCGGCCCAACGGGGGGAGTGGCCAATCCAGCCATTGACCAGCTGGAAGAGGGCGAGATCCCACCCATCCCAGGGGCCGTGCTCAGGCAGGGCGCCCCAACTGAAGGCGATGAGGCCCCCGGCCAGATAGAAAGGAATGAACTTGCTCATGCCGACGTGTCCTTCGAAAAACGCTCATTCTAGGCCAGCCGCAAGATGACTTGCATCACAAAAGTGTAAGAATTCGTGTAACAAAGGTATTCCATCGGCTCTTCTTTTGGCGCCGCCGACCAGGTGGGCAAGCGCGCCCCCTCCTTGGCTCTCCCACCGGTTGCGGCTAGTATGGGTGCTCCCTTCGTTCAGGATGATGATGATGCGCAGCTACCTTCGCATGATGTTGTTTGCCCTCGGTTTGCTGGCAGGTGTACAGATCCCCGGGCTGGTCGATCTCTACTTCCAGCGGCTGGATGCCCGGCTGCAGCAGGCAGGTCTGGCGCTGGCCCCCTTCCAGCGCACGGCGGACCAGCACTTCAATGGCGATCTGCAGGCGCTGGTCGCCCATTACGGTGCCAGCCAGGATCCCGTCTTCACCCAGGATGCCACCAGCCTCCAGCAACTGGTGAACCAGCAGCAGCACCTTCAGGGGGAGATCGCCGTGCGGGAGAGCCCCTGGTACCAGCAGCTCTCCCACCTGTTGCTGCGCGCCGACCCCGCCCTCTGGCAGGATACCCTGCACAACTACGGCTATGTGGTCCCCCTCAAACAGGCCGCCATTTTCTGCGGCGTGGCGGCGGGTCTGCTGGCCTCCCTGGCCGGGGATCTGCTGCTCGGCCTCCTGCTGCTGCCATTTCGCTCCCGCCAGCGCGTCCCCCGTCACGGCCTGCGCTGATCCCCTCTCACTGCCAACCGGGGTGCCCGCCCCGGTTGGCGGCTACTCGAAGGGTTCGAGATAGGCTTCTATGGCCTTCTTCAGCCAGGCCAGCACCTTGCCGTGATGGGCGTTCTCCGACAGATAGACTCCGTAATCGCGCCACTGCAGGCTGAACTTGTGCTTCAGGGTCAGCAGCTCCCCCTGGCGCAGCTGGCTCTGGATAAGGGGTGAAGGCAGCACCGCCCAGCCCAGACCATCCAGCACCGCATCCCGCATCAGTTCGAAACTCGACAACCCGATATGCTGCCCTCCGATGGGCAGCAGGCTCTTGACCGAAAACGCGTCCACATAGGAGAGGGTGACCTGGGTGTGATCGGTCAGATCCTGCTGCAACACCCGCTTCAGCCCAGCCAGCGGGTGGCTTGGCGCCACCACCATCAGGGTGCGGATCGGGTTGAGCACGTCGATGCAAAGACCGCTGCGCTCCTGTTCCTCGGTGATGAGGCCGAAGGCGGCATCCACGAACCCCTCTTCCACCAGGGCCGGCAGCTCCGGCGGTGAGGCCAGCACCAGGGAGATGCTGGTGCCCGGAAACTGGCGACGCAGCGCCCCCAGCATCTCGCGCCATACCACCTCGGGAATGGCGTCGTCCCGGGCTACCCGCAGCGCCACCTCGGCACCGGAGGCATGGTGCTCGCACTTGAGCTTCAGGCTGTTCGCGGCCTGCAACAGCCGCCGACAGTCGTCCAGCACTTGCTCGCCGATTTCGGTCAGCCGGCTCTGATTCGCCCCTCGTTCGAAAAGTTCGACGCCAAGCTCCACTTCCAGGGTTGCAATCGCCGAGCTCACTGCGCTGCGACTCTTGCCAAGTCGTCTGGCGGCATTGGCTATCGAACCACTGTCTGCTGTTTCTACAAAGAGTTGTATCTGATTTAGCTTCATGACTTCAAACTGGTGGCAGATTATTCCATCACCACCTTATCCCCTGGTCCGCCCCCAAGGCAAACAAGCAGCGACAGCTTTCTCGACGCTCAGCGATAACCTTGCCCGTTTCGGGTGCCGTTATCCTCTCTTCGTCGCAGCAACAGAAGGAAACTGCATGTCATCCCGTCCCTTGCTTTTGGCCCGCCTCTTCCTGACGGGGGCCATCCTGACCGAGGTCGCCGGCACCTCCTCCATGGCCCTGATCCCAAAGAGCGCGAGCGGCTGGATCCACTATCTGCCGATGTGGCTCCTCATCACCCTCTCCTACCTGCTGCTCGCCAAGGCCGCCAGGACAATCTCCATTGGTATCGCGTTTGCGCTGTGGGAAGGGCTGGGGATCGCCCTCATCACCGCCGTCTCCGTCCTGTTCCTCGGCTACGAGCTGAACATCCAGGAGTGGATCGGACTGGCGCTGGCCATAGTGGGGATTGTCATGGTGACCCTGGGCGAGACCCATGATGCACCAGCCCCCACCCGCCAGAGGAGGGAAGCCCCATGCACCCGTTGATCATCGTACTGGGCGCCGCCCTGCTGGATATCGGCGCCAACATGGCAATCAACCGCTCCGTCGGTTTTCGTGACAAGGGGTGGGGCGTCCTCGGCATTCTGCTGGTGCTCTGTGCCTTCACTCTGCTCAGCGAGGCGGTCAGTACCGGCAAGATCGATCTGGCCGTGGCCTATGCCACCTGGGGCGCCATCGGCATCCTGGGCACCGCCCTCGGGGGCCTGCTGCTGTTCGGCGAGCGCCTCAGACCCGTCGGCTGGCTCGGCATGATGGTGATGGCGGTGGCGGTGGCGGTCGCCCTGCTGACCACAGCATGATCCCCTCTCCAACCCCATGAAAAAAGCCGCCCTGTTCCCAGGGCGGCCTTTTCATGGTCAAACCGATCACCCAGATTGCAACAGGCAGCCTAACTCGCTGCCTCGTACAGCTCCAGCGGCAGGCCGTCGGGGTCGGCGAAGAAGGTAAAGCACTTGCCGGTCAGCTCGTCCACCCGCACCGGCTCCACTTCCACCCCGTGCTGCTCCAGGTGGGCGATGACCCGGTCGAGATCCGCCACCCGAAACGCCAGGTGGCGCAACCCGCACGCCTCCGGCCTGGAGGGGCGGGGCGGCGGCGCCGGGAAGCTGAACAGCTCCAGCTGGCTGCCGTCCGGCATCGCCAGATCCAGCTTCCACGACTGGCGCTCTGCCCGCAGGGTCTCGGCAATGATGGGCAACCCCAGCACCTGGTGATAGAAATGGCGCGAGCGCGGATAGTCGCTGGCGATGATGGCCACGTGATGGATGGCCTCAAACAGGGGATGGGTCATGGCAATCCTTGCAAAACGGGCAGCCTGCGCTGCCCGTCTTCGTCAGTTGAAGAAACCATTGAACCAGTTGTCCAGGGCATTCGCCGGGTCCGAGACCGGGCTGGCACAGCTCATGGGCTCGGCCAGACCGGCCAGCTTGGCCGGCACCTGGAGACTGCCGGGACAATCGCTGGCCACCCGGGTACCGCTCGAGCGGGAGAAGTTGGCCCAGCTCACCCCTTCGGGCATCTTCAGCCCCAGGCTGTTGACCCCTCGCTGGCTCATGTAGCCGCTGAACAGCTGCAGGGCGCCACTGGCACCGGTCAGCCCGGCCGGGGTGTTGTCGTCACGGCCGACCCAGACACTCACCAGCTCGTTGTTGTCCATCCCGGCAAACCAGGAGTCACGCAGCTCGTTGGTGGTACCGGTCTTGGCGGCCATGGTGGCCCCGGGGAACTTGGCACCGAGCGCCCGGGCCGTCCCCTGGCTCACCGTCTTGGTCATGGCGAACAGGGTCAGCCAGCTTGCCTGGGGATCCGTCACCCGCTTGGCCGCTTCGTCATGCTGGTAGAGCTGGCGCCCCTCGCCATTCACCACGGCCCGGATGGCCGACAGGGGCTGGGTCAACCCCTGGTTGGCAATGGGCAGGTACATCTGGTTCACCTCCATGGGCGAGAGCGCCACCGCCCCCAGCACCAGGGACGGATAGGGCTGGATCTCCTGCTGCACCCCCAGCTTGTGCAGGGTGTCCACCACCTTGTCCAGGCCTATCTGCATCCCGAGGTTGACGGTCGGCACGTTGAGGGAGCTGGCGAGCGCCTCCATCAGGGGCACGCTCTGGCGGAACTTGCGGTCGTAGTTCTGCGGCGTCCAGATCTGGCCATCCTGGCCGCGAATCCGGATCGGCTGATCTTTAAGCTGCGTGCCCAGGGTCAGGCCGTTGGAGAGGCCGGTCAGGTAGACCGCCGGTTTGACCAGGGAGCCAATCTGACGGCGGGCATCCAGCGCCCGGTTGAAGCCGGCGTAGCGGGGATCCCGTCCCCCCACCATGGCGACCACCTCGCCCTTGTGCCAATCGGAGACCACCATGGCCGCCTCCAGCTTCTTCTTGCCACGCTGCTTCTCGATGGTGGCCAGACCCGACTCCACCGCCTGCTCGGCGGCGTGCTGGGCGATGGGATCCAGACTGGTGAAGATCTTGAGGCCGGACTGCTTGAGCAGATCCGGGCCGAAGCGGTTCTGGATCTCCCGCTTGAGCAGCCCCATGAAGGCCGGGGTACGGCCATAGCTCATCTGGCCGCGGGCGATGATGCCAAGGGGCTGCTTGCTGGCCAGGTCATACTCGGCCTGGGTCAGACTGCCGTGATCCGCCAGCAGTTTCAGCACCAGATCCCGGCGCGCCTTGGCCCGGTCCGGGAAGCGCCAGGGATCGTAATAGGAAGGGCCCTTCACCATGCCCACCAGCAGGGCCACCTGATCGATGTCCAGCTCGTTGACCGGAATACCGAAGTAGAAGTAGGAGGCGAGCCCGAAGCCGTAGACCCCCTGGGAGAAGTTCTGCCCCAGATAGACCTCGTTGAGGTAGGCCTCCAGGATCTCGTCCTTGCTGTAGCGGTAGTCGATGAGCACCGCCATGTAGGCTTCCTGCAGTTTGCGCCACAGGCTGCGCTCACGGGTCAGGAAGAAGTTCTTGGCGAGCTGCTGGGTGAGCGTACTGCCCCCTTGCACGGTGCGCCCCGCCAGCAGGTTGGCGGCCATGGCGCGCATGATGGCCACCGGCGAGACGCCGCCGTGCTGGTAGAAGTCCCTGTCTTCCGTGGTGAGCAGCGTCACCAGCAGGCTGTCCGGCACCTCGGAGAGGCGCACCAGCAGGCGGTCTTCCCGATCCTCGGTGTTGAGGCGATCGAGCAGCACCGGGTCCATCTGGGCATAGCCGAGCTGGCGCTGGTTCTCCAGGGACTGGATCCCCTCGAGGCGCGCCCCGTTGAAGGTGAGACGCAGGCCACGGGCGCCGTCGGCACCGTCGTGGAACTCGAACGGCCGGCGCACCAGCTCGATGCGGTTGCCGCTCACCGCGTACTCACCCGGGGTATGAGGCTGACGCACCTGCTTGTAGCTCAGCATGTTGAGCTCGCGCAGCATCTGGGTCTGGGAGAGCCGCTGGCTGGGATAGAGCTCCAACGGGCGGCTGTAGACCATCACTGGCAACTGCCACTTCTCGCCGTCGAAGCGCTCGCGCACCTTGGTGTCGAGATAGATGCCAAACACCACCATGAAGGCCGCCACCACCAGAGAGAGCTTGAAGCCCAGCCAGAACAGGGTGCGCCATATGGTGCGTTTGGGCGCCGCCTTCTTGGGCGTGCGCTTGCGTCGTTGGGTTGCCATAAATCCTCTTGTCGTTCTCCTCGCCATCCCGCTGATGCGAGCGGCCTGCGATGCCTGTTGTGGAGGGGACTGTGCCACCGCCATCTTGTTCTGATCGTACCGACCGATCACTGCCCCGTCGGCTACTCCTGCAATCCCATCTTCTTCTTGGTCACCCGGGTCGGCATCGCCTCCAGCGGGTTGTCCGGCCAGTAGTGACGGGGGTAGCGCCCCTTCATCTCTTTTTTCACCTGCTCATAGGATCCCGCCCAGAAGGCGGCGAGATCCGCGGTGATCTGCAAGGGGCGCTGGGCCGGGGAGAGCAGCTCCACCACCAGGGGCACCCGGCCATCGGCCACGCATGGGGTGGCACCCAGCCCGAACATCTCCTGGATGCGCACCGGGATCGCCGGCGCCTGACCCGGCTGGTAGCGGATCCGCACCCGGCTGCCGGTCGGTGCGGTGAAGTGGCTCGGCAGCGCCTCGTCCAGCCGCCTTGGCAGGGGCCAGGGCAGAGACTGGCGCAGGATGTCGCTCATGTCGAGCCGCTTCAACTGCTCCAGCCGGGTCATGCCGCTCACCGCTGGCAGCAGCCACTGCTCGAGGTCGGCCAGCAGGCTCTCCTCATCCATGGCGGGCCAGGCTTCGTCGGGCAGCCAGTCGCGGGCGCAGCGCAAGCGGGCCAGCAGCCCCTCGCTGCTCTCGTCCCAGGGCAGCACGTGCAGCCCCTTGCGCCGAATACCTTGCAGCAGGCAGCGCCCCTTCTGTTCATCGGAGAGATCCGTCAACGGCCGCTGGCCGAGCACCAGCTCGCCGAGCACCTGCTGGCGCTCCGCCCGCACCCGTTCCTCCCGATCGTCCCAATCGAACCACTGGCGCTCGCCGACCAGCTCGGGCAGCTGGCGCACCAGTTCATCCAGCGCCACCGGCTCGGCGATGAAAATGCGGCTGCCGCGCTCGTTCTGACCCATTTCGACGGCCACGATGGCCCCCTGCCCCTGGCAGGGATGCCCTTCTACCAGATCGCAGCTCACCCCGCCACTGAGCTGATAGCGGCTGCCACTGCGCAGCTTGCCGATGCGATCGGGCCAGGCGAGGGCGCACAGCAACCCCAGCCATTGACCCTGCGGGCTGCTTGTCCGTACACCGAGCCGCTCGAACCAGCGGGCCGCTCCCTGGCGCAGGGCGCCCTGACGGCGGTGGAACAACACGGACAAGCGCTCCGATCCTCGCAGATCTTCTTCCAGCAGCGCCACCAGGAAAGCCGCATCGGCGACAATCCCTGTCAGACCCTCGGATTCCAGCTCCCGGGACCGCAGCAACATGCGGGCGAGGCGGGGATGGGTGCCGAAGGCCGCCATGGCACGGCCTGCCGGGGTAAGTTGTTGTTCACCCTCCGGGGCCATGGCGCCCAGGGCCACCAGCAACCGCCGGGCGCTGGCCACGGCGGCAGGGGGCGGCATGTCCAGCAGGGGCAGCGCCTCCACCCGGGCCCCCCACTGGGCGGCGTCCATCAGCAGGCCGGTGAGCTCTTGCGTCAGGATGTCGGGGGGACTCTGCTCGGCGAGGCGCTCCTGCACCTCGCTGCTCCAGAGCCGGTAGCAGACGCCGGGGCCAAGCCGCCCTGCCCGCCCCGCCCGCTGGGTGGCGGAGGCTTTGGCGATGGGCCGGGTCTCCAGCCGGGTGACGCCGCTCTTGATATCGAAGGTGGCCCGCCGCTCCAGCCCGCTGTCGATGACCACGGAGATCCCCTCGATGGTGAGGGAGGTCTCCGCCACGTTGGTGGTGAGCACCAGCTTGCGACGACCCGCAGGCGCAGGCTCGATGGCCGCTTGCTGGGCCGCGAGGTCAAGACGGCCATAGAGGGGAGCCAGGGTCACATCCCCTGGCAACCGCCCTTCCAGCCACTGTGCCAGCCGCTCTATCTCCCCCTGTCCCGGCAGGAACACCAGGGCACTGCCAGCCTGACTGGCGAGCGCCTCCAGCACCACGGCGCCAACCTGGGGCTCCAGCCACTGCTGGCGATTGGCGGGGCGATAGTGGTACTCGATGGGAAAGCCGCGCCCCTCGGAGCGCACCACGGGGGCACCTGGCAGCAGGCGCTCCAGGGCCATGCCATCCAGGGTGGCGGACATCACCAGCAGCTTGAGATCATCGCGCAACCCCTGCTGGCTTTCGATGGCGAAGGCCAGCGCGGTATCGGCGTGCAGGCTGCGCTCGTGGAACTCGTCAAAGATGACGAGCGACACGCCGGTGAGCTCAGGATCCTGCTGCAGCATCCGGGTCAGCACCCCCTCGGTCACGATCTCGAGCCGGGTCTGGCTGCTGGTGCGGCTCTCCCCGCGCACTCGCAGGCCGATGCGCTCGCCCACCTTCTCCCCCAGCTGACGCGCGAGGAAGCTCGCGATGTTGCGCGCCGCGAGGCGCCTGGGCTCCAGCATGATGATGCGCCCGGGCAGCCGGTGCTGGCGCACCAGCTCCAGGGGCAGCAGGGTCGATTTGCCAGCGCCGGGGGGCGCCTGCAGGATCACGCTGGTATGGCTGTCGAGGGCTGCAAAGAGTTCGGGCAACACCGGGACGATGGGGAGGGAAGACAAAGCGATGGGCACCTTCTGTGACACTTCTGAAAAGGGGTCCATTCTGCCACAGCCTCCCGGCCATCGTAAGCGCCCCTGCCGGGCAGGGGCAGGAAGCGTCAGGTGCAACACGGCAAGACATCCCGGGAGCGGCTGCCATAGAATGGCCCTTATCCGATGCCCATCACGAGGACCGACACGCCGCATGCCCAAACTCTTCTTTGCCCTGCCCCTGCCAGAGCTTGCCCCCGAGCTTGCGACCTGGCGAGACCAGCGCCCCTGGCCCGGCCAGCCGGTGCCCGAGAGCAACCTGCACCTGACCCTGGCCTTTCTCGGGGAGGCCGACGAAACGACCCAGGCTCGCCTGATCGCGGCCGCCGAGCGACAGCACTGCCCCCCTTTCAGCATCCATCTGGATCAGACCGGCTGGTTTCAGCGCGCCAAAGCCGCCTGGGTGGGGCCCGGTGAGTGGCCGAACGAGCTGACCGTGCTCGCGAAGGCGCTGCGCCGCCACGGTGAAAAACTCGGGCTGGGCAACGGCGAGCAGGGCTATCGCCCCCACGTCACCCTGTCGCGCAAGGCGGGCGAGGCCCCCGACGAGCTGCCTGCGCCGGATTTTCTGCTCAGGGCCGATCGCTTCTGCCTCTATCAATCCGTCAGCACGCCGGACGGCGTCCACTACGAACCGCTCGCCTGCTGGCCCCTGCGGGCCCGTGTCAAAAACCCGCACCGCGAGGAGCTCACCCCATGATCTTCGATCCCCCCCTGCAGTCCGGGCAGCTGATCTCCCGCTACAAGCGCTTTCTGACGGATGTCGCGCTCGACAACGGCGAGGTGATCACCATCCACTGCGCCAATACCGGTGCCATGACCGGCTGCGCCCTGCCGGGCACCCGGGTCTGGTACTCCACATCCGACAACCCCAAGCGCAAGCTGCCAAACAGTTGGGAAATCGCCGAGAGCCCGGCGGGTCACTTCATCTGCGTCAACACGGCCCGTGCCAACCAGATCGCCCGGGAGCTCATCGAACAGGGCGCTCTCTCCCCCCTGGCAGGTTATGCCAGGCTGCGCACCGAAGTGAAATACGGGGAAGAGAACAGCCGCATCGACCTGCTGCTGGAAGATGACAACAGGCCGGATTGTTACATCGAGGTGAAATCCGTCACCCTGCTCGACGAGCGGGAGCAACCCGGCATGGGGTACTTCCCCGATGCGGTCACCACCCGCGGCGCCAAGCACTTGCGTGAATTGATGGCCATGAAGGCGGCAGGGCACCGGGCCGTGCTGCTGTTCATGGTATTGCACTCCGGCATCGCGAGAATGCGCCCTGCAGCCCATATCGATCCGCACTATAGTCAGCTTGTTGAACAGGCGATGGCGGCAGGGGTTGAAATTTTATGCTATCGCCCCCATGTTGGGGTGCAGGGCATGGTGGCTCAGGATTTTATCCCATTTGAATCTGACCATATGCTACCCGAGGGCAGAGAATAAATGCAGAAGTGGGTAACATTATTGATAAGGCTTGTTTGCCTCCCGTTGACCCTTCTGCTATAGATGTCGCCCTCAATTTATGGATGGCACGGGTAGCGTGCTGAATTAGGAGACAGGGCATGCCAACAGGCGAAAACAGGAAATCTCTGGGCCCCCTGGCCATTGCGGGTGTAGAGCCTTACCAGATGAAAGCCGGTGAGGAGTACATGAATGACCAACAGAAGGTACATTTTCGCAAGATCCTGGGAGCCTGGCGCAACCAACTGATGCAGGAAGTTGACCGCACCGTCGACCACATGAAGGATGAGGCTGCCAACTTCCCGGATCCCGTGGATCGCGCCGCGCAAGAAGAAGAGTTTGCTCTCGAACTGCGCACCCGCGACCGTGAACGCAAGCTGATCAAGAAGATCGAGAAAACCTTGCTGCTGCTCGAAGAAGATGACTTCGGTTACTGCGAGCATTGCGGCATCGAGATCGGCATCCGCCGTCTGGAAGCCCGTCCGACCGCAGACCTCTGCGTGGACTGCAAGACGCTGGCCGAGATCAAGGAAAAACAGATGGCTGGCTGATGCCGCCCATCCACAGAAACGAAAAGGGAGCCCAGGCTCCCTTTTTTATTGAGCTTTTGGTCGGGCCGTCCCAGAATGCAGCCTCAATGCATCGCCTACCCGAATTGCCATGGTCATGACATCCCCCCCCTCCCGACGCCCCTATGTGGGCCGCTTCGCCCCCTCACCGTCCGGCCCGCTCCACTTCGGCTCCCTGGTCGCCGCCCTTGGCAGCTTCTTGCAGGCCAGGGCGCAGCAGGGACGCTGGCTGGTGCGCATCGAAGACATCGACCCCCCGCGGGAGATGCCGGGAGCGGCTGACCTTATCCTCACCACCCTGGAGGCACACGGTCTTGGCTGGGATGGGGAGGTGATGTTCCAGAGCGCGCGCCATGGCCGCTATGACGAGATCATCGATCAGCTCTATCGGGCCGGGGATCTCTACTGGTGCCACTGTACCCGACGCGAAATCATGGCCGCAGGGGGGTTCTACAACGGTCATTGCCGCACCCTGGGGCTGACCGCCGAGGGGTGTGCCGCCCGTTTGCGCCAGCACCACCCGGTCTATCGGTTCGAGGATGCGCTGCAGGGAGAGATCACCGTCCCCGCGGCGCTGGCGGAGGAGGACTTCATCGTGCGCCGCCGGGACGGGCTCTACGCCTACAACCTGGCGGTGGTGGTGGATGACATGGACAGCGGCATCACCGAGATCGTCCGCGGCGCCGATCTGCTGGAGCCCACTGTGCGCCAGATAGCCCTCTACCAGACCCTGGGGGCAGAGGTGCCCGCCTGGGTGCACCTGCCGCTGGCGGTGCAAGCGGATGGCAACAAGCTCTCCAAGCAGAACCATGCGCCGGCGCTGTCGCAGGACGAGGTACGACCGGCCCTGTGGCAGGCGCTGTACTTTCTCGGTCAGTGCCCGCCGCCCGAGCTGATGGCGAGCCGGATCGACGAGATCATCGGCTGGGGCATCGCCCACTGGCAGCTGGCCCGGGTACCCCGCCAGCAGAAGATCCCGCAAGGGCAAAGCTAGCCCCGGCTGCATTTCTTGCCCCAAAAGGACCAATCAAGGGGAAGCAGGCCACACCGTTTCTCATTTGGTTGGGGCTGAGCTATGATAGGCCGCTATTTTTTTGGCCTCCCGTCAATTTGAAGTCATAACGAGGTGTACCATTTTTTCCCAGATCGCAAACTTTTGCCGCAAAGTGCTCGGCAAGGAAGACGGCGAGCAGTCGGTGGAGTCCCCCATTCCGGCCCGTGTCGCCGGACAGCGCCGTACCTTGAGCCGTGACCAGCACCCGATTTCGCGCAAAGAGATCAGCGAGAATGCCCTCAAGGTGCTCTATCGCCTGAACAAGGGGGGCTATGAGGCCTACCTGGTCGGCGGCGGCGTCCGTGACCTGCTGCTCGGGAAGACCCCCAAGGATTTCGACATCGCCACCGACGCGACGCCGGAGCAGATCAAGGCGCTGTTCAGCAACTGCCGCCTCATCGGCCGCCGTTTCCGCCTGGCCCACATCGTCTTTGGTCGTGACGTGATCGAAGTGGCCACCTTCCGGGGCCACCACCATCAGGTCAATACCAGCAAGCATGTGTCGGCCCAGTCCGATGAAGGCATGCTGCTGCGGGACAACGTCTACGGCACCATCGAAGAGGATGCCGAGCGTCGCGACTTTACCGTCAACGCCCTCTACTACAGCGCCAAGGATTTCACCCTGCACGATTTCGAGGGTGGGCTGGAAGATCTGGCCGCGCGCAGGCTGGAGCTCATCGGCGACCCCGAGACCCGCTACCGGGAAGATCCGGTGCGCATGCTGCGCGCCGTGCGCTTCGCCGCCAAGCTCGACATGACCATCAGCCCGCGTACCGCCGCGCCCATCCGGGAGCTGGCCCCGCTGCTGCAGGACATCCCGGCCGCCCGCCTGTTCGAGGAGACCCTCAAACTGTTCCTGGCGGGGGACGGTCTGGCCACCTACAAGCTGCTGCGGGAATACGGGCTGTTCCAGCCGCTGTTTCCTCAGGTAGCCGCCCTGTTCACGCCCCACGGCAACTCGCCCTACGAGCAGTTCATCGAGCAGGCGCTGATGGACACCGATACCCGGGTCCGTGAAGAGAAGCGCGTCACTCCCGCCTTCCTCTACGCCACCCTGCTGTGGGGTACCGTTGAGGCCCGCGGCCGCGTGCTGGAAAACGAGAGCGGTCTGCCCTGGTACGATGCCTTCATGCTGGCCATCAACGAGGTGCTGGACAACCAGGTGCGGATCATCGCCGTGCCACGCCGCTTCACCACGGACGTGCGCGACATCTGGGCCCTGCAGCAGCGCCTGACCCGCCGCCAGGGCAAGCACCCCGAGCGCGCCATGGAGCACCCGAAATTCCGTGCGGCCTTCGACTTCCTGTTGCTGCGCAACCGGGTCGAGCGCGGCCTCGGAGAGCTGGCGAGCTGGTGGGAGCGCTATGTGGCCTCCAACCCGGACGTGCGCCCGCAACTGCAACGGGAGGCGACCCGCCGCCCGGCGAGCGGCGAGCGCGCCGACTCCCGCAGCGGTGATGGCGAGAAGCGCAGCGGCAATGGCCGCAACCGCCGTCGCCCCCGTCGCCGCAAGCCGAAGTCGGCAGAGTAAGGATCCGCCGATGATCGAGGTCTTCGTCGCCATCGGCTCCAACCTGGCCGACCCCCTCGGCCAGGCTCGTCGCGCCATCGCCGCGCTGGCGACCCTGCCCGAGTCCGAGCTGCGGCAGACCTCCCACCTTTACGGCAGCCGCCCCATGGGCCCTGCGGATCAGCCGGACTACGTCAATGCCGTAGCGCACCTTGCCACCCGCCTCAGCCCCCTGGTGCTGCTGGACGAACTGCAGCGCATCGAGCAGGCACAGGGGCGGGTGCGCAAGGATGAGCGCTGGGGCCCCCGGACCCTGGATCTCGATCTGCTGCTGTACGGCGACGAGGTCATCCGGCATGAGCGCCTGACGGTGCCTCACTATGGCATGAAGGAGCGGGAGTTCGTCCTGCTGCCCCTTGCCGAGATAGCCCCCTCCCTGGTGCTGCCCTGCGGCACCCCGCTCACCGAACTGGTTGCCCGCTGCCCGCGCAATGGACTCGCGATCCTGGCCGGTGCAGCAGGCGAGTAGAGAAGAGTAGGAACAACGTAATGAGCAAGATCACCATTACCCACCTGCAGAAGATGAAGCAGGACGGACAGAAAATCACCGCCATCACCGCCTATGACGCCACCTTCGCCAAGCTGTTCGACGACGAGGGCGCCCAGGTGCTGCTCATCGGCGACTCCCTCGGCATGGTATTGCAGGGCGGAGACGACACCCTGGCGGTCAGCATGGACGAGATGGTCTATCACACCCGCTGCGTGGTGCGCGGTACCACCAATGCCCTGGTGGTGACCGACATGCCGTTCATGAGCTACGCCACCCCGGAGCAGACCTACCAGAACGCAGCGCGCCTGATGGCGGCCGGTGCCCGCATGGTGAAGATGGAAGGGGGGGACTGGCTGTGCGACTCCATCCGCCACCTGACCCGTAACGGGGTGCCGGTGTGCGGCCATCTCGGCCTGACCCCGCAATCCGTCCACGTGTTTGGCGGCTTCAAGGTGCAGGGGCGTGACGAGTTCCACGCCCAGGAGATCTACCGCCAGGCGCTGGAGCTGCAAGCGGCCGGCATCCAGTTGCTGGTGCTCGAGTGCGTGCCCGTCTCTCTGGCGGAGCGCATCACCAAGGCGCTGCGCATTCCGGTGATCGGCATCGGTGCCGGCCCTGCCACCGACGGCCAGATCCTGGTGATGCACGATGCCTTCGGCATCACCTCGGGTTATGTGCCCAAGTTCACCAAGAACTTCCTGGCCGAGACCGGTGACATGCGTGCCGCCATTCGTCTCTATGTGAAGCAGGTGAGCGAGGGGACCTTCCCTGGCCCCGAGCACTGCTTCAACTGACTTTCTGTCGTCATGAGCGCGGGGGTCTGTGCCCCCGTCTCGCCCTCCCCCCTGACGACCCCCTCTTTTATTGATTCATCTGAAGGTGAACTGACGATGTTGGTTGTGAACAATCCCGCCGCGCTGCGCGAGCAGATCGGTCAATGGCATCGCGAAGGCCGCGCCATCGCATTCGTGCCCACCATGGGCAATCTGCATCAGGGTCATCTCACCCTGGTCGAGGAGGCCCGCCGCCATGGTGACAAGGTGGTGGTCAGCATCTTTGTGAACCCCTTGCAGTTCGACAAGGCCGAGGATCTCGCCAACTACCCCCGCACCCTGGAGCAGGATTGCGCCGCCCTGGAGGCCGCCGGTGTGGACCTGGTCTTCACCCCGACGCCGGAGATCATGTATCCCCAGGGGCTCGCCAGCCAGACCTTCGTCGAGGTGCCCGGCCTCTCCAGCCTGCTGGAAGGGGCGCTGCGTCCGGGGCATTTTCGCGGGGTCAGTACCGTGGTCACCAAGCTGTTCAATCTGGTACAGCCGAACGTGGCCTGCTTTGGCGAGAAGGATTACCAGCAGCTCGCGCTCATTCGCAAGATGGTGGCCGACATGGCCATGCCCATCGAGATCGTGGGCGTGCCGACCGTGCGGGCCGAAGACGGGCTGGCCCTCTCTTCGCGCAACGGCTATCTGACCGCTGCCGAACGGGCCATCGCCCCCGAGCTCGCGCGCACCATGAACTGGATTGCCGAGCAGATTGAAGCGGGGAACAGTCACCTCCCCTCCCTGGTTGCCCAGGCCAGCCAACGCCTCGACAACGCGGGATTCAGGACGGATGCCATCGACATCGTCGATGCCGACACCCTGGAATCCGCCAGCGCCGAGAGCCAGCGCCTGGTGATCCTGATGGCCGCCTATCTGGGCAAGGCCCGCCTCATCGACAACCGGGTCGTCGCCCTGCGGGGTTGAGACACGGCAAGGAGACCACGATGTCCAAGAAGGTTTACTGCATCGCCCAGTTCCAGCCCAAGCCGGGCCAGGAGCAGGCCCTGTTCCGCGTCCTGCAAGGGCTCGAACCCGACACCCTGCGTGAAGATGGCTGCCTGCAGTACATCGTCACCCGCCATATCCAGAGCCCCTTTGCCGAGGGGGAGAGCTTCCCCATCGTCTTCAACGAGATCTGGCGCGACATGGCGAGCTTCGAGACCCACTGCCAGCGCGCCGGTATCAAGGCCTTCTTCGAGCGCTACTGCCTCGCGGATGATGGCCTCGCGGCCAAGTGGAACGTCTGCGTCTACAGCGACGAGCCCGCGGACTACGATGCCCCGGCGCTCTGAGACCGACATGTGCAAATAAAAAGGCGCCCGAGGGCGCCTTTTTGCTGGCAGGTGCTGCGCCTCAGTGGCGCAGACCGGTGCCGCGGGAGATGAGCCACCAGGCCATCCCGTAGAGCACCAGGATGAAGCCGATGATGATGAGATAGGCGGTGCCCAGGGGCACGTCGGAGATCCCGAGGAAGCCGTAGCGGAAGGCGTTCACCATGTAGATGATGGGGTTCACCTGGGAGACCCCCTGCCAGAACGGTGGCAGCAGGGTGATGGAGTAGAAGACGCCCCCCAGATAGGTCAGGGGAGTCAGGATGAAGGTCGGGATGATGCTGATGTCATCGAACGACTTCGCGAACACCGCGTTGATGAGCCCCCCCAGGGAGAAGAGGATGGAGGTGAGCAGCACGGTCACGCAGACGCTGAACAGATGATGGATCTGCAGCGGCACGAAGAACAGCGACACCAGGGTGACGATGAGGCCGACACAGAGGCCGCGCGCCACGCCACCGCCCACATACCCCGCGATGATGATGTAGTTGGGCACCGGCGCCACCAGCAGCTCCTCCACGTTGCGCTGGAACTTGGCGCTGTAGAAGGAGGAGGCGACGTTGGAGTAGGAGTTGGTGATGACCGACATCATGATGAGGCCGGGCACGATGAACTCCATGTAGCTGAAGCCACCCATGTCACCGATGCGCGAGCCGATGAGGTTGCCGAAGATGACGAAGTAGAGGCTCATGGTGATGGCGGGCGGCACCAGGGTCTGGATCCAGATCCGGGTGAAGCGGCTCACTTCCTTGGCCAGAATGCTCTTGAAGGCGATGTAATAGGTCATGGGGTTCATGCTTTGCGACCCTCCTCTACCAGATTGACGAACAGCTCTTCCAGCCGGTTCGCCTTGTTGCGCATGCTGAGCACCTTCACCCCCTGGGCGGAGAGCTGCTCGAACAGGCTGTTGAGGGACTGGCTCTTCTCCAGCTCCACTTCCAGGGTGTTCTCATCCTGCATCCGGCCGTTGAACTCGGGCAGGGCCGGTACGGTGGAACCCGGCACCAGATCCAGCAGGAAGGTCTCGCGACCCAGCTTGCCGAGCAGGCTCTTCATGCTGGTGTTCTCGATGAGACGGCCCTTGTCGATGATGCCGATGTTGCGGCACAGCATCTCGGCCTCTTCCAGGTAGTGGGTGGTCAGGATGATGGTCACCCCCTGCTCGTTGAGATCCTTGAGGAAACTCCACATGGAACGGCGGATCTCGATGTCCACCCCGGCGGTCGGCTCATCCAGGATCAGCAGCTTGGGCTCATGCATCAGGGCGCGGGCAATCATCAACCGGCGCTTCATGCCACCGGAGAGAGTGCGGGCGGCCATGTCGCGCTTGTCCCACAGATCGAGCTGACGCAGGTACTTCTCGGCGCGCACCTTGGCCTCGGCCCGCGGCACTCCATAGAAACCGGCCTGGTGAGTCACTATCTGGCTCACCTTCTCAAACTGGCTGAAGTTGAACTCCTGGGGCACCAGGCCGAGCTGGGACTTGGCCAGCTCCAGATCGGTATCGATGTCATGACCGAATACCTTCACCTTGCCGGCACTCTTGTTGACCAGTGAGCTGATCACGCCGATGGTGGTGGATTTGCCCGCCCCGTTGGGACCGAGCAGGGCGAAGAAATCCCCCTGTTTGACGGTGAGATCGATGCCCTTGAGGGCTTCGACGCCCCCCTGATAGGTCTTCTTCAGACCGCTGATTTCCAATGCGTTCATTGCAACCCCTGTGATGGATGAGCCCATCTCGAGACAGAAAAGGCGGCTGTGGCGCCGCCTGAAGACAGTCGATGGCGGGCCGGCCAGCCTGCCTTGCTACTTCGGACCCGGCTTACTCTTGCGGTACCACCTTGCCGATGAAAGGCAGGTTACGGTACTTCTGGGCGTAGTCAATGCCACAGCCCACCACGAACTCGTCCGGGATGGAGAAGCCAAGCCAGTCCACCGGCACCTGAACCTCGCGGCGGGACGGTTTGTCCAGCAGGGTGCAGATGGCCAGGGATTTCGGCTCGCGCAGGGAGAGGATCTCGCGCACCTTGTTGAGGGTGTAACCGGTGTCGATGATGTCCTCCACGATCACCACGTCCTTGCCTTTGATGTCGTCATCCAGATCCTTGAGGATGCGCACGTCACGGGTGCTGTGCATGCCGGAGCCGTAGCTGGAGGCAGTCATAAAGTCCAGGGTGATGGGCAACTGGCACTGACGGCAGAGATCCGCCAGGAAGACGCAGGAGCCGCGCAACAGGCCGATCATGACCACTTCCTCGGAGCCCTGGTAACGGGCGGTAATCTCTTCACCCAGCGTGGCGATCCGGGCTGCAACCTCGGCCTCGGGGATCATCACCTCGACAATGTGTTTCATCACATACTCCAATAATGACCAAAGGGTTATTGGCCGTTCATTAACGTCAAAACCGAGGATTCTACCACTCCAACCAGTGGGCGCCAGGCATACGTGATGCTTTTATCGGCTTATTTTAATTGATAGAGTTAGCAAGCCTTCGGGCATTATCGGTGACAATACTATAAACACCATAATCAATAACTATTAGATGAAAAAACTATGGAACCACGCGCAGAAATAAGACGTCGAACCCGGCTTTCGCCGGAGGCTCGCCGTGATCAATTGATGGAGTGTGCCGTCGAGGTATTTTCCCGTCGCGGCATCGGCCGTGCCGGGCATGCCGAGATAGCCGAACAGGCAAAGGTCTCGGTTGCGACCGTTTTTAACTATTTCAATACTCGTGAAGATCTGGTCGACGAAGTGCTGACAGAAATCGAAGCCTTCGTACAGCAGATCCTCGAACAGGCCTACAACGGTCAGGGCTCCGCCAGGGAGAGCATTCACCGCCACGTGAAGCTGTTCGTTGACGCCGCCTATGACAAGCCCGATCACGCCAGCATCTGGCTGGAGTGGAGCTCCTCGGTGCGGGAAGAAGTGTGGCCTCGCTACACCCGGCTGCTGGACAAGGCGCTGGAGCGCATTGCCCCCCACCTGCAACGGGCCATCGACAACGGCGAGATTCAGAGCGTGCTGTCGGCGCAGGATCTGGCCCGCTCCCTGACCGGTTTTGGCTATGTGATGATGCAGATGATCAATCAGCCGCAGCGTCCGAGCCGGGAAGAGGTGACTGATTTCCTGTTCAAGTACGTGACGGCCCCCATCCAGGCCAGCTGACTCGTGCAGATGTTGACAACGCGGCGCCGGGCTTTACAGCCCGGCGCCGCTTTTTTGCCCGCTCCCCGCCGTATCAGTGGTTTGCATAACCCCAGCGACTGGTCAACTCATGCTCGACACCCAGGTGGTCGAGGATGCGGGCGACCATGAAGTCCACCAGATCTTCGATGCTTTTGGGTTCATGGTAGAACCCTGGCGCCGCCGGCATGATGGTCACGCCAAGACGGGCAAGCTTGAGCATGTTCTCCAGATGGATCGCCGAGAAGGGGCTCTCCCGGGGCACCAGAATCAGCTGGCCCCGCTCCTTGATCACCACGTCCGCCGCGCGCTCCAGCAGGTTGTCCGAGGTGCCGTTGGCAATGGCCGAGACGGTGCCCATGGAGCAGGGGCAGACCACCATCTGTTTGGGGGCCGCCGAGCCGGAAGCCACCGGCGAGAACCACTCCTCCTTGCCGCAGGCGACGATCTGACCCTCTTTGGCACCATATTGGCGACAGAGGTACGCCGACAGCTCCCTGGGAGAGCCCGGCCAATCCTGCTGCTGCTCGGTCTTGAGCACAACCCTGGCCGCCGAGGAGGCGAGCAGGAAGATCCGATAGTCCGCCTGCACCAGGCATTCCAGCAGGCGCAGGGCATAGGGAGCGCCGGAGGCGCCGGTCAGCGCCAGGGTGATGGCCTTGTTCATGATGCGCTCTGCAGCTCCTTGAGGCGGGCGATCAGCTTGTCGTGAATGCCGCCGAAGCCGCCGTTGCTCATGATCAGAATATGATCCCCTGGGCGGCTCTCGGCCACCAGGGCGCCAATCAGGGCATCAAGGGCCTCGAATACCCGGGCAGGCCGGGTCATGTGGGCCGTCACCTCCCCCAGATCCCAGCCGATGTTGGGGGGCTGGAAGAAGAACACCTCGTCGGCACCGTCGAAGCAACCGGCCAGCTCCTCCTTGTGAACCCCGAGCTTCATGGTGTTGGAGCGGGGCTCCAGCACTGCCAGGATGCGGGCCTTGCCCACCTTGGCGCGCAGGCCGCCCAGGGTGGTCTCGATGGCGGTGGGGTGATGGGCGAAGTCGTCATAGACGCTGATGCCGGCCACTTCCCCTTTCAGCTCCATGCGCCGCTTGGGGGACTTGAACTGGCAGAGGGCGTTGATCCCGTGCTCCACCATGACACCGGCATGGCGGGCAGCGGCGATGGCCATCAGACCGTTGTTGACGTTGTGCTCGCCGATGCACTCCCAGTGCACCTCCCCCTGTTTCACGCCATCCAGCCACACCTCGAAGGCGGAGCCGTCATCGGCCAGCTTCACCGCCTTCCACTTGGCGTCGTCCTGGCCCACCAGCTCCACCTCGCTCCAGCAGCCCATCTCGCGCACGGCGGTAAGGTTGTCATCACCTTTGGGGAAGAGCACCCGGCCGTTGCTCGGCACGGTGCGCATCAGGTGGTGGAACTGGCGCTGGATGGCGGCGAGATCCGGGAAGATGTCGGCGTGGTCGAACTCCAGGTTGTTCATCACCAGGGTGCGCGGGTGGTAGTGGACAAACTTGGATCGCTTGTCGAAGAAGGCGCAGTCATATTCGTCCGCTTCAATCACAAAGAAGGGAGCCGAGCCGAGACGGGCGGAAACCGGGAAGTTACCCGGCACGCCGCCGATGAGGAAACCGGGTTCCAGCTTGGCATACTCCAGCACCCAGGCCAGCATGCTGGCGGTGGTGGTCTTGCCATGGGTGCCCGCGACGGCCAGCACCCAGCGATCTTTCAGCACGTGCTCCAGCAGCCACTGGGGGCCGGAGATATAGGGCAGATTGCGGTCCAGCACATATTCCACACAGGGGTTGCCACGGCTCATGGCATTGCCGATCACCACCAGATCCGGCGCCGGATCGAGCTGGGAGGGGTCGTAGCCTTCGGTCAGTTCGATGCCCTGTTGCTCGAGCTGGGTGCTCATGGGGGGATAGACGTTGGCGTCGGAGCCGGTCACCCGATAGCCAAGCTGTTTTGCCAACACCGCCAGACCACCCATGAAGGTGCCGCAGATCCCGAGAATGTGAATGTGCATACCGCTGCCTTTTCCAGTAAAGGGAGTGCGCATTCTAGGGTCTGTTGACCCGGTGGCACAAGCCGCGCCCATGGGGAGCGAAGGCATCCGCGCCCGCAGACGACAGAAATCGGGCAAGCGCAGGTAAAAGCCACCCTCCAGCACGCCACCCGGCCCTTGAAATATGGTCATTTGACGGGACATCGCTATAATGTCGGCCTGCAAACTTGACTCCAACACTCAAAGGAAACGTCATGAGCCTGAACCTGGTACCGGCCGGCAAGAGCCTGCCTGACGACATCTACGTCATCATCGAAATCCCGCAAAACGCCGACCCGATCAAATACGAAGTCGACAAGGACAGCGGCGCCATCTTCGTTGACCGTTTCATGTCCACCCCGATGTTCTACCCGTGCAACTACGGTTACGTGAACGCCACCCTGTCCCTGGACGGGGATCCGGTCGACGTGCTGGTTCCGACTCCCTACCCGCTGCTGGCCGGCTCCGTCATCCGCTGCCGCCCGGTCGGCGTGCTGAAGATGACCGACGAATCTGGCGAAGACGCCAAGATCGTGGCCGTACCCCACTCCAAGCTGACCAAGCAGTACGATCACATCCAGGATGTGAACGATCTGCCCGAGCTGCTGAAAGCCCAGATCCAGCACTTCTTCGAGCGCTACAAAGAGCTGGAAGCGGGCAAGTGGGTCAAAGTGGAAGGTTGGGGCGACAAGGCCGCTGCCGAAGCCGAAATCAAGACCTCTGCCGAGCGTTACGCTGCAAAATAAGCGTATTCCTCGCAAAAAAGGCGCCTTATGGCGCCTTTTTTATTGGTCGTTGCGGGGACGCTCCGGGGGGATCCCCCTGGATATAGAGGTCGCGCCCGTTTTGCCGATAGGGGCGGTAATAGTCATCACCGCAGCGATATTCCTGACCGGCACCTCCCACCAGATCGCAGTTGACCGGCAGCACCTCCAGCCACTTGATGGCCTGCTGGAAGCGCAGCCACTCCTGCCATTCATGCTCCCGGGCCAGCTGATCCCGCAGGGCGAAGGTATCCGCGCTGGACAATCCCTCATTGACGATGACCTGCCCCGCCAGCGCCGGCGTGGCCACCAATATCAGCAGAAACCGTGAAACAAGCTTCATGATGATTTCCCCCATGACTTATTTCCTGAATTAAATTTAAAGTCAGATCAGATAATTACCAATATATCTGTCACCAGACCAATCCAAATGCCGGTCACTCACCTAGTTGTTTATTATCAACCCAGGCGGAGGCGCACCATGAAACTGGCACAAGGCTTTCTGTGCAGTCTGCTCTTCGGCACCATGGCGCAGGCCAACGAGATCAACCTGAGCTGGCAGTGGCAATCTGCGGATGGTCAGCAAAAGCACCTGCAATTGACGGCGGATGAGCGCACCTTTTCAGCCAGCCGTCACGAGATGACACAGCTCGACACCGCCCTCAACTTCCCGCTGGAAACACTCTACTCCTACATCAGTCCGCGCCTCTACAACAGCATCAACCAGATCAACCAGCACAGCCCGGAGACGGCCACCAAGTTCCGCAACCTGGAACAGGCCTTTACCCTGCACGACAGCAGCCTCGAATCCGCCCAGTTCTGGCAGGCCTACCGGCAATATCAGGAGGACGCCTTCTACGAGATGCGGGTCCAGCCCTGCGTGCACCCGGCCAACCAGAAGCTGCCCTGTGTGCGCCCCAACTACTCCCAGCTGTTCTATCAGTTCAAGGGAGACCTCAAACCCCTGGCACAGCAGTTTTCGGCCAAGGATCTCGCCACCAGCGTCACCCTGCTGCAGGAGTGGCTGAGCGGCATCCCCACCCCGCCCGAGCAGATGGATCATTTCGCACCGCCGCTGCAGGCCTTGCAGAACAACAAGGCGGACAGCGACGAGAAGGCGCTGCTGATGGCAAGCCTCTTGGCCGAGCTGGCCCCCCAATACATGCTCAGCATCATCTATCCGAACATCAGCATTGGCAGCGTCTCGCCAGCCTGGCTGGCCATCACTGCCGACAGTGGTTTGAAAGGAGATACCGTGGTGATCGGCAACCAGCTCCACATTCTGCTGACCGGCTCTCCCCTGCTGGCCCAGCAGATGACCATGGCCAAGATCCCGCTGGTGAGCGAACCGCTCTACTAGCCTCTTCTGACCATCACTTGCTTTTGATGGATGACATGCCATCCTTGCCGCCGTCATTGGGGGGGATGGCGACCATGTTGACAAGATCACCGTCGCACCCTGCATTATTTAACACTTTTTAAACAGATCCGATCAGTTTAGGATGTTCAGGGTCCCATTCCCTCGACCCAAAAATCGTTATAACATCACAAAGGAGTGTCATCCGGATGAAACATCTCGTGCTTACTCTGGCGCTGCTGCCAACCCTGGTCATGGCCCACAACATCAAGGAATCAACCCAGGTGCCGCTGGTCAACATCGGCGACAAGGGTGAGCTGGTACTGAAAGAGAAAGAGATCGGCTATCAACCTTGGCAAAGCAAGGTACTGACCGGCAAGGTCTTTCTGATCCAGCACATCGCCGGCCGCTCCAGCGCCAAGGAGCTCAACGCCCCCATGATCGAAGCGATCAAGGCGGCCAAGCTGCCCCACGACAAGTACCAGACCGTCACCATCATCAACAGCAATGACGCCCTCTGGGGCACCTCCGGCTTCGTGAAGAGCAGTGCCGAAGACAGCAAGAAAGAGTTCCCCTGGTCCGCCATGGTGCTGGATGCCAAGGGCATGGCCCGCAACGCCTGGGACCTGGCGCCGGAAAGCTCGGCCATCATCCTGCTGGACAAAGAGGGCAAGGTGCTGTTCGTCAAGGACGGTCAGCTCGATGCCAACAATATCGCTACCGTGATGGGGCTCATCCAGTCCCATCTCTAAGCCAGAGAAAAGGGGCGCTGATGGCGCCCCTTTGATAGGGGTCTATGGGTCGTACCAAGCTGAAAATCTGGTTGCTGCTGCTGGGCTGGTTGTGGCTGCAACCCGTGCTGGCACAACATCCGCTGGAAGCCGACCTGCCCGGCCACAACCACGCCTGTGTCCTCTGCGCCCTGCATCTGGATGGCAAGCTGGCACTCACCCCAACCCCGGTCATCCCCTCTTCACAGGTCGTCATCGGCAAGCTCCTTGATGCCGCCTTGCCCAAACCTCATGCCACCCCCTCAGGTCAGTGCCGCATCCGCGCACCGCCACCACTTCATCGCTTATCCGGCTAAATCCATTTTTCAATAAATTTTTCAAAGGATTAACGATGAAAGCAGTCACCCTGTTACTGGCGGCCGCCGCATTTGGCGTGCAGGCAAACCACGATGAACACGACAGTCACGGCCACGGTGCCCACGAGCACGGCCACGGCCACCTCAATCTGGTGCTCGACGGCAACCAGCTGATGATCGAGCTGCAGGCCCCCGCCGCCGATCTGGTGGGCTTCGAGCACGCCGCCAAGAGCGATGAAGAGAAGGCGCAATACGCCAAGGCAGTGGCTCAGCTCAAGCAACCCGATGCCCTGCTGCGCTTCGACCCGGCCGCCGGCTGCACGCTGACCCAGCAGGCGTTGCAGGCCGCCAAGGAAGATCACGACCATGACCATGACCATGACCATGACCATGACCATGACCATGACCATGACCATGACCACCAGAAGTCTGACGGCAAGCACGACGAACACCAGCACGACGATGCCGGTCACGCCGACATGGGGGCCATGTACACCTACACCTGCGCGGAGCCAGCCAAGCTGACCGGGCTGGAGGCCACCCTGTTCAGCGTCTATCCAACCTTGGAGAAGCTGAGCGTGCAGGGTATTTTGCCCACTGGCCAGACCGCGGCCGAGCTGACCCCCTCCGCCAACAAACTGAGCTGGTAACGCCATGAAAAATGCCGTGGTTGAGATCCGCGATCTGGCCTTTGCCTGGCCGGGTCACGAGGTTGTACTCGATCTGCCCGCCCTCACCATCGGCGAGGGGGAACGGGTGTTCATCAAGGGACCGTCCGGTTCGGGCAAGTCGACCCTGCTCGGCCTGCTGGCCGGGATCCAGACCGCCAACCACGGCACCCTGGAGGTACTGGGCCAGCCGCTGGCCCAGCTCTCTGGCCGTGCCCGTGACCACTTCCGGGCGGCCAATCTGGGTTACATCTTCCAGCAGTTCAACCTGCTGCCGTTTTTATCCGTGCAGGACAACGTCACCAGCGCCCTCACCTTCTCCCCCGAGAAGCGGGCCCGGCTGCAAGGCAGCCCGGCCGAGGAGGCGCGCCGCCTGCTGCGGGAATTGCAACTGCCCGAGGAGGCGCTTCACAGGCCAGTCCATGCCCTCAGCATCGGCCAGCAGCAGCGGGTGGCCGCCGCCCGCGCGCTGATCGGCTCGCCGCCGCTGGTGATCGCCGACGAGCCCACCTCGGCGCTCGATACCGACAACCGGGCCGCCTTCATCAAGCTGCTGTTCGAGGAGTGCGACAAGCAGGGCTCGACCCTGGTCTTCGTCAGCCACGACCCCTATCTCGAGCCGCTCTTCCCGCGGGTGGAGAACCTGCAACAACTGAACAGGAGGGCAACATGCTGAAACTCGCCCTGCAAAGCCTATGGGCCCGCCGCCTCACCGCCGGGCTCACCCTGCTGGCGGTCGCCATCAGCGTCACCCTGCTGCTCGGGGTGGAGCGAGTGCGCAACCAGGCGCGCGAGAATTTCGCCAATACGGTGTCGGGCACGGACCTCATCGTCGGCGCCCGCTCCGGCCAGGTGAACCTGCTGCTCTACTCGGTGTTTCGCATCGGCAATCCCACCAACAACGTGGGCTGGGACGCCTATCAGGCCATCAAGCAACAACCCGGCATCGCCTGGACCATCCCGCTTTCCCTTGGTGACTCCCACAAAGGGTTTCGCGTGCTTGGCACCAATGGCGACTACTTCACCCACCTCAAATATGGCCAGCAGCAGGCACTGGTCATGCGCGAAGGACGAGCGTTCGAGACGCCGTTCGAGGCTGTGCTCGGTGCCCAGGTGGCCGAGAAGCTCGGCTATCATCTGGGGCAGTCCATCGTCATCGCCCACGGCGCCGGCAACACCTCGTTCAGCCAGCACGACAACCTGCCGTTCAAGGTGGTGGGGATCCTGGCACCGACCGGCACCCCCATCGATCGCACCATCCATGTGCCGCTGGCCGGTATCGAGGCGATCCACCTGGGCTGGGACACCGGTCGTCACAGCAAGAACGTGACCGCCGAGCAGGCACTGGCACAGGATCTCACCCCCAAGACCATCACCGCCTTCATGGTGGGGCTCAGCAACCGGATCCTGGCGTTCCAGCTGCAGCGCAGCGTCAACACCTACCGGGGCGAGCCGCTGATGGCGATCCTGCCCGGGGCCGCCCTGCAAGAGCTGTGGAGCCTGATGAGCGTGGCGGAGACAGCACTGTCGGTGATCGCCGGCTTCGTGGTGGTGGCAGGCCTCATCGGCATGCTGACCACCCTGCTCGCCGGCCTCAACGAGCGGCGCCGGGAGCTTGCCATCTTGCGCTCCCTCGGCGCCGGCCCCTCTCACCTGTTCCTGCTGCTGGCGCTGGAGGCGATGGCCCTCACCACCGCCGGCATTGCGCTCGGGGTGGCCGCGCTCTACCTGGGCCAAGCCCTTGCCACCCCCTGGCTGCTCGGTCACTATGGCCTGCAATTGAGCCTGGGGCTGCCAAGCGCCCACGAGTGGCAACTGCTGGGGCTGGTCTGGCTGGCCGGCATGGTGATAGGCCTGTTGCCCGCCGCCCGCGCTTATCGCTACAGCCTGAGCGATGGCATGAGCATTCGCGTCTAGCTAGGCGCCCATAAAAAACGAGAAGGACAGATGATGAAGTGGAAAATCGTGGCTCTGCTGGCCGCCCTGCTGACGCTGCCGGCCATGGCCGCCGACTACAAGACCATCGACTGGGATGTGCTTATTCCGGAAGGTGAAAAACTGCTGCCCCCGCCCCAGGTGAGCCACGACGGCAATCTTGCCTCCGTGCCCCAGCCGGTGGGCGGGGTCAACAAGAAGCTGGACAACCAAGAGGTGCGCATCCCGGGCTTCGTGGTGCCGCTGGAGGGGGATGCCAAGAAGATCACCGCCTTCCTGCTGGTGCTCTACTTTGGCGCCTGCATCCATGTGCCGCCCCCGCCCACCAACCAGGTGGTCTATGTGAGCTACCCCAAGGGAGCGCCGGTAGACGACCTGTGGGACGCCATCTGGGTGAAGGGCAAGATGCGCACGGTCAGCTCCAGTCACGAGATGGCCACCGCCTCCTATTCGCTGGAGGCGGTCGAGGTCAGCGTCTACGAAGAGCAGTAACCAGGCACGCACGGCCTCCCGCGGGGGGCCGTTTTGTTATCCGCGACGGCAAGAACCCGGCCAGCCCCTGCCTGAGGGATTGCCCGCCATCCCGGTTGGAGTAACATTCAAGGCTAGACCTTGCGATCACGGAGCCAGCATGGCTGACCTGCCCCCGCCCAAGAAAGAGAGTTCCATCCTGAGCAGCCAGGAGCAGACCCTGCGCCTGGCCCGCAGCCGCGGCATCGACGGCATGCTCATCCGCAACAGCGACAGTACCTTCGAGCAGCGCGCCGCCTTTCGCCAGCTGGCGGATCAGGCCGCCCGCCAGCGCAACCTGGAGTCCATCATGGTGATGGCCTCCCGCCACTGCGAGGAGACCGCCGCCGGCGGCGAGATGGACAGCGACTGGCTGACCCACTTCCTGCAACTGGCGGAAGACATCAGCATGGTGCCCATGCAGCAGCTGTGGGGCCGCATCTTCGCCATCGAGATCGCCACCCCGGGCCGCTTCTCCATCCGCGCCCTCACTACCCTCAAGGAGATGACCCAGCGCGAGGCCCAGCTGTTCCAGCGCATCTGCTCCCTCTCCTGCCACTACGTGGGCAGCGACGAGCAGCGCCTGCTGCTGGGGCTGCACAAGGGGGCCAGCCTGCTCAGCCGCGCCCGGGTGACCCGGCTCGGCCTTGGCAAGTACCGTATCCCCTACAACGCCCTGCTGCAGCTGTTCGAACTCGGCCTGCTGCACCGCGGCGAGCTGGAGTCCGGCCCGCTGCCCGCCGACGGGGTAGAGCTGGAGTTCGGCGATCAGCGCTGGCGCCTGCAGCGCAAGCAGGCCAACATCACCCTGCTCTACTACCGGCTGACCCCGGTCGGCAACGAGCTCGCCCAGCTGCTGCAGGAGCCGCCGCTGGAAGAGTACCTGCAGGATCTGAAAACCGTGCTGGTGCAGGGGCTGCAGATCGAGACCATGATGCTGACCCCGCCCGCCGGGCCTGAGCCGACCCCGGCCGAACCAACCCCCTGATCCTCCGGAGCCCGTCAGGGCTCCGCTGTTTTACGCCTCCCGCCGCCGCTCGCGAAATGGCGCCGCCGTTGCCAAAACGGTTCCTGAAATGCAAATCCGTCCTCTCTGACGCGCCAGCCCCGCGCCCGCAGATCCGCTCGCCACCGGTCATCGCCTCCCGCCGTGCCGCATGAGTGCCGCATGAGTGCCGCATGATCGACGATTTTCACCCCCGCTGGTGCAGCCCTTGCATTGGTGATGACTCCTTCCCCACAACCCGGTTTCGGAGCACACCATGAGAGTCAATCAGCCTGTCACCCAGCATGAGCGTCGCTATCCCGAACACCAGCACCTCATCTCCACCACGGATCTGGAGAGCCGTATCACCTACGCCAACGAGGAGTTCTGCCAGATCGCCGGCTTCACGCTGGAGGAGCTGCAGGGGGAGCACCACAACCTGGTGCGCCACCCGGACATGCCCAAGCAGGCCTTCGCCGACCTCTGGCACCATATCTGGGCCGGCAAGAGCTGGATGGGGCCGGTGAAGAATCGCTGCAAGAACGGCGATCACTACTGGGTCAGCGCCTTCGTCACGCCGATCAAGGATGCCCACGGCAAGGTGGTGGAGTATCAATCGGTGCGTACCGCCCCCAGCGAGGAGATCAAGCAGCGGGCCGAGCGCATCTATGCCGGGCTGCGCGCCGACAAGGCGCCGCTGGCGCTCAGGCTGCCGGCCTTCTCCCACACGCTGGCAATCACCCTCTGCCTGCTGCCGAGCCTGGTGGCCATGATGGCGCTGGGGTATGAGCAGGCCTCCGGCTGGCTGCTGGCCCTTGCCGTGCTGCCTTTGCTGCTGGCGGCCATGATCACCCAGGCCCTGAGCCGTCGCCTCGGCAAGCTCGACAAGCTGGCCCGCAGCCGCTTCGACAACCCGCTGATGCAGCTGCTCTACACCAACAAGGTCGACAACATCGCCGCCATCGAGCTCGCCATGTTGATGAATCAGGCCGAGTTCAACGCCGTGCTGGCGCGCACCCAGCAGACCTGCAGCCGGATCCTGCACTCGGCCGAAGGCGATCTGCGCAATGCCGAATCCATCACCAGCAACCTGCAGCAACAACAGGCCGAGACCAATCAGGTCGCCACCGCCATCACCCAGATGGCCGAGTCGATCCGCGAGGTGTCCCACAGCTCCACCGCCGCCTCCGACCTGCTGGATGAAACCGCCGACCTGTTCCGGGAGGGCAACCGTAGCGTGCAGGAGACCATAGGGGCGGTCGAGGGGATGCACGGCGAGATCGCCACCTCCAAGACGGTGATCCACACCCTGGCGACCCAATGCCGGGATATCGACGGCATCCTGGATGTCATCAACAGCATCGCCAACCAGACCAACCTGCTGGCCCTCAATGCGGCCATCGAGGCGGCCCGTGCCGGTGAGGCGGGCCGTGGTTTCTCGGTGGTGGCGGACGAGATCAGATCCCTGGCCATCAAGACCCAGGCCTCCACCGGCGAGATCCAGAAGATGATCAACCTGCTGCAAACCAGCGCGGCCAACGCCGAGCAGGCGATGGAAAAAGGGGGGGATCTCTCCGCCAGCTGCCAGCAGAAGGCCTCCGCTACCGGCACCATACTGCAGCAGATCAACAGCATGTTGCAGCAGGTCGCCTCCGGCAGCAGCCAGATAGCCCAGGCCGTGCAGGAGCAGTCCTAGGTTACCGCCGACATCGATCGCAACGTGCTCAGCATCAAGACCCTGGCCGATGACTCCAGCGTCGGCAGTCAGCATGCCGTCCACGGCATCAACCAGCTGGTACGGCAACTGAGCGACCTGGATCGGCTGGTACGCCAGTTCCAGCAACAACCCGCCTCTCCACAACTCGTCAACCCCAGCCCCGCCGGCCAGGTGGTGCTGGCCCGCTGATCCCGAGACTGTGCGCTAACAACAAAAAAGGGCCTCTGTCGTCACCGGCAGCGGGCCCATTTATCTCTGGTGGGAAACGCAGATCTGACTGGGCCGGGATGCCCATGCCATCACTGGCCCGGCCTTGATGTCATTACCTTTGCATCTGCTCTGCAACTCATTCAACAGAGTGGCATCCCGCAGTTCATTCCCCCCGCCCAAATACGCAGCGAGCATTGAGAAAGTACGGACGCTGAGATACCCCTATCGCCCGCCCCCCCATGGCAGCTCAATTTATTGATCTTGCCCGAGAAATCACTCACTCCCCCTTCCCTAACCAGCTCCGTTCGGTAACATGGCCATCAGATCCCCTCTTGTCGGAGTCAGCCATGAACCAGACCGGAGCCACACCGCAGGGAAAGCGCAGCAAACTGGAGGCTGAAATTCAGGGGCGGTAGCCTTGCTTGAGGAATAGCCACGCGGGTGGCGACCGGCTGCACGTTATTAAGAAGGATGACAGCCCTGATTTTGTTGGCGCCATTATTTCACTGCCCAGGTGATAGGGAAAGTGCGAACAAGTATCCCACGAACAAAAAATGAAAATTTTAGTCATTTAATATCAATGAGTTACCAGTAAATGCTCTCGTGCCATATGACTTATTCGCACCTTCCTTAGCACAAGGGTCGAGGTGCTATATATCCAAAGAACTCGATGAAGAAACAGCAGCGACAAGGGGGCAATCGCCCCCTTGTCTATCAATATTCTGTTCGCACAATCAACCTCAGTCGATTAATCCCCGCTGCCGCAGGGCGGTCAGCAACTCATCCACCAGCGCTTCCACCGGCTTGCCGGCGTTCAGCAGGTGAATTTCTGGCTGCTCCGGTGCCTCGTAGGCGGAGTCGATACCGGTGAAATTCGTGATCTCCCCGGCTCTCGCCTTTTTGTAGAGCCCCTTGGGGTCGCGCTCTTCACAGACGGCCAGCGGCGCATCGACAAAGACTTCGACAAACTCCCCTTCACCCACGAGATTGCGCACCAGCGCACGCTCGGCACGAAACGGCGAGATAAAGGCGGTGAGCACGATAAGTCCCGCATCCACCATCAGTTTTGCCACCTCGCCGACCCGGCGGATATTCTCCTGACGGGCGGCGTCATCAAAGCCCAGATCCCCGCACAGGCCGTGGCGCACGTTGTCCCCATCCAGCAGATAGGTGTGCTTGCCTTGCGCGGCCAGCGCCTGCTCCAGGGCCCCCGCCAGGGTGGATTTACCTGCCCCGGAGAGCCCGGTGAACCAGATCACCAGCGGCTTCTGTCCTTTCTGCTCTGCCCGGCTCTGTTTGTCGACGGCATGCTGATGCCACACGATATTGCTCATCCAACACTCCTTGATTGGCGCTCACGCCTCAAAACTTAAACTGTCCGGCACCGCGGGGAGCCGCCTCTCGATGAGGCGGCAAGGTGCTGATGCCCTGAGATTGCGCATGCAACACCCCCTGATTGGCGCTCACGCCTCAAAACTTAAACTGTCCGGCACCACAGGGAGCCGCCTCGGACTATCAGCCGACAACGTGCTGATGCCATGGCATTGCTCATCCAACACTCCCTGATTGGCGCTCACGCCTGGATGCCAGTGCCCTGGCACTCCCCTGCATCATAAGCTGCCTTGATAAAAGCTGCGTTAACATAAGCAGCCCTTAACACATCCCCCGGTATCAGACCTTAAAACGGAAACAGCAGGGGCACCATGACGATCACTCCGATGCTGTAGGCCAGGGAGACCGGCAGGGCCAGCTTGAGATAATCCGGCATCTTGTAGTTGCCCGCCGCATAGACCATCAGGTTGGTCTGGTAGCCGTAGGGCAGGATAAAGCTGGAACTCGCCCCGAACAGCACCGCCAGAATGAACGGCATGGTGGAGACATCCATGCTGAGCGCCAGCTGGAATCCCATGGGGAAGGCCAGGGCCGCCGCCGCGTTGTTGCTCATCAACTCCGTCAGCACCAGGGTAAACAGATAGATCCCCACGAAGGCGATAAAGGGACTGGCCCCGTTGAACTCCCCCATCAGCCAGTCGGCGATGAGCTTGGCCAGGCCGCTCTTCTCCAGCTGATCGGCGATGGCGAGCGCCCCGCCCACCACCAGCCAGATATCCAGGGGAAAGCGGCGGCGGATCTCGTCCAGGGTCAGGATGCGGGAGAAGAGCAGCACCACCAGCATCACCAGCAGCCCCTTGAAGAGCGGCACCAGATCGAACACCGACAGGGTCAGCACCCCGAGGAACCCCGCCACCACGGCGGCGCTGCGCGTGGCATCAAGCCGGGTGGAGGCCTCCAGCCCGCTCACCACCACGAACTCCCGGGAGAGGGACTTGTTGCCCGCAAACTTGGGGCCGGGGGCCAGCAGCAAGGTGTCCCCTGCGTGCAGTTCAATCTGGCCGAGGCCGCCGGTGAGCTGGGTCTCGCCCCGGCGCACCGCCAGCACCACCGCATCGAAATGGGTGCGAAACTCCGCATCCTTGATGGTCTGACCCACCAGGCGCGAGCTGTGGCTGACGATCACCTCCACCAGGTGCTGGCCGTTGAGGCGGTGCTGGCCGTAGAGATCCAGCCCTTTGAGCTCCTGCAACACGCCGACGCTCTCCACGTCGCCGCAGAACAGCAGCATGTCCCCCTCGTGCAACTCGTGTTCCGGCTGCACCGGGCAGATCACCTGGTTGCCCCGGATGATCTCGGCGAGATAGAGGCTTTTCAGGCTGCGCAGGCCGTTCTCCTTGACGCTGCGCCCGGCCATCGGCGAGCCGGGGCCCACCTTGGCCTCGAGAAAATAGCCGGATTCCCGGCTCATCTCGGTGTCCTGCTCCGGCAGGTGGCGGGCGAACAGTAGCACGGCGATAAGGCCGGTCACCAGGGTTCCCGCCCCCACCATGAAGAAGTCGAACATGCCGAGCGGCTTGGCCCCCATCTTGATGAGGAAGCTGTTGACGATGAGGTTGGTGGAGGTGCCGATCAGGGTCAGCACGCCGCCAAAGGTCGCCGCGAAGCACATGGGCAACAGCAGCCGGGAGGGCGCATGGTTGGGGTTGCGTTTGACCGCCCCCAGCATGGAGGCCACCACGGCGGTGTTGTTGACGAAGGCCGACAGGAAGGCGGTGGAGAACCACACCTTGATCAGCACCTTGTTGAACGAGCCGGTGCCCACCAGGTTGGCGAACCAGCTCATGACCCGGGTCTTCTCCACCGCGAGCGACACCAGCAGCAGCAGCACCAGGGTCAGCAGGGCACTGTTGGTGTAGCCCGCCACCACGGCGTTGATATCCGCCAGGCCGCTCAGGTAGGTGATGAGCACGGCGCCCGAGAAGAGCAGCGCCGGCCGGAGTTTGCCCTGGATCAGCAGGGCGACGAGGGCAGCCAGCAGACCCAGCACCAGGGATTGTTGCCAGGTCATGGGCTTACTCCTTGCCGGAATCGTTGCTGATGGTCAGCGCCTGCCAGTGGGGGAAGTGCTTGCGCACCAGGGCGTTGAGCTCCACTTCGAACTCGCTGTATTGCCCTGCCACAACCTTGGCCGCCAGCCCTTCCACTATCATGCCGGCACCGACGGTGACGTTGGTCAGCCGGTCGATGAGGATAAAGCTGCCGGTATCACGGATCTCCTGGTAGGGGTCGAACGCCACCGGGTCGGTCAGGCTGAATTCGCACAGGCCGATCTCGTTGAGCTTGAGCTCGGAGGCCGGCAGTTCGTCGAGCTTGTTGATCTCGATGCGGTGGCGGATGGCCTCCACCTGGCCGCGGCTCTTCTTGGTTGCCAGCTTGACGTCATAGACCCGGCCCGGTTGCAGGGACTCTTCCCCCATCCAGACGATGTGAGCCAGCACGTTCTGGGTCACCTGGGGCTTTTTCGCTGCGTCCACCAGCAGGTCGCCCCGGCTGATGTCGATCTCGTCCGCGAAGGTGACCGTGATGGCCTGACCCGGCAGGGCATACTCCAGATCCCCGTCGAAGGTGACGATGCGGGTGACTGTGCTCTCCTTGCCGGACGGCAGCACCGCCAGCCGGTCGCCGACCCGCAGGATGCCGGAGGCGAGGGTGCCCGCGAAGCCGCGAAAATCGAGGTTCGGGCGATTGACGTACTGCACCGGCAGGCGCACCGGATGGCGCTCCAGCTCGCGCTCCACCTCGGCAGACTCCAGCAGGGAGAGCAGGGTTTCCCCCTCGTACCAGGCCAGCTTGTCGCTTGGGTTGACCACGTTGTCACCGTCCAGGGCCGAGACCGGCACGACGTGGATGGTGTCGACGCTGAGCTTCTTGGCGAACTCGCGGTACTCGGCGCTGATGCGCTCGAACACCTCCTGGCTGAACCCCACCAGGTCCATCTTGTTCACCGCCACCACAAACTGCTTGATGCCGAGCAGGCTCGCGATAAAGCTGTGACGACGGGTCTGATCCAGCACTCCCTTGCGGGCGTCGATCAGGATGATGGCGAGATCGCAGGTGGAGGCACCGGTGGCCATGTTGCGGGTGTACTGCTCGTGGCCCGGGGTGTCCGAGATGATGAATTTGCGCTTGGCGGTGGAGAAGTAGCGGTAGGCCACGTCGATGGTGATGCCCTGCTCGCGCTCCGCCTGCAGGCCGTCCACCAGCAGTGCCAGATCCAGCTTCTCGCCGGTGGTGCCGAGCTTCTGGCTGTCGGATTCCAGCGCCTTCAACTGATCTTCATAGATCTGCTGGGAGTCGTGCAGCAGGCGCCCGATGAGGGTGCTCTTGCCGTCATCCACGCTGCCGCAGGTGAGAAAGCGCAGCAGGCTCTTGTGTTGCTGGGCGTGCAGGTAGGCTTCGATGCCCTGTTCGCTGATGGCGGTCTGAATATGGTTGTTCATGATGCGATTCCTTAGAACATTTTTTTAGAAATAGCCCTGACGCTTCTTCTGCTCCATGGAGCCGGCCTGATCGTGGTCGATGAGCCGCCCTTGCCGCTCGCTCGAGGTGGTCAGCAGCATCTCTTCGATGATCTCCGGCAGGGTGGTGGCGTTGGACTCGATGGCCCCGGTCAGCGGGTAGCAGCCGAGGGTACGGAAGCGCACCAGCTCCTGTTTCACTTCATCTTCCGGGCCGATGGGCATGCGATCGTCATCCACCATGATCTTGATGCCGCCGCGCTCCACCACTGGGCGCATGGCCGCGAAATAGAGCGGCACTATGTCGATGTTCTCGAGATAGATGTATTGCCAGATGTCCAGCTCGGTCCAGTTGGAGAGCGGGAAGACCCGGATGCTCTCACCCTTGTTGACCTGGCTGTTGTAGACGCGCCACAGCTCCGGGCGCTGGTTCTTCGGATCCCAGCGGTGGGACTTGTCACGGAAGGAGTAGACCCGCTCCTTGGCACGGGATTTCTCCTCGTCGCGACGGGCACCACCGAAGGCGGCGTCGAAGCCGTATTTGTTGAGCGCCTGCTTGAGCCCCTCGGTCTTCATGATGTCGGTGTGCTTGCTGCTGCCGTGCACGAAGGGGTTGATGTCCATGGCCAGACCGTCCGGGTTCTTGTGGACGATGAGATCCAGCCCGAACTTTTTGGCGGTCTCGTCCCGGAACTTGATCATCTCCTTGAACTTCCAGTTGGTGTCCACGTGGAGCATGGGGAAGGGGATCTTGCCCGGGTAGAAGGCCTTGCGGGCCAGGTGCAGCATGACGGAGGAGTCCTTGCCGATGGAGTACATCATCACCGGGTTTTCAAATTCGGCGGCCACCTCGCGGATGATATGGATGCTCTCGGCTTCCAGTTGCTGCAGGTGAGTCAGTCGCTCGCGGGTGACACCTGCACGGATGCTCTGTGCATCGGATGGCTGCAGTTGGGTCAGTCTTTCACGGTCCATGTCTGGGTCCTCGGTTCATTGCTATCGCACCTGCTCGGGGCGCGGTGTTGGTTCAGTTCGGTGCCGCCTTGGCCGCACCGTCAAATCGATTCGGGTCTCGCCCTTCAGGCCAGGCTCACCAGCTTGAGCTCGTGGCCGCTTTCTGCCTCCTGCCCTTGCCCCTGCTCGCCAAACCAGGCGAGTTGCTGGCGCAGGGCCACCACTTCACCGATGACGATAAGCGACGGGCTCACCGCCTGCTGGGCCAGTTCGGCCAGATCCGCCAAGGTGCCGGTCAGCACCCGCTGGCGGGCCGTGGTGCCCCGCTCGATGATGGCGATGGGGGTGGCGGCGCGTCGGCCATGGCTTACCAGTTGCTGCTGGATATGCTCGGAGCGCATCAGCCCCATGTAGATGACCAGGGTCTGGTTGGTGGCCGCAAGCTGCTGCCAGTCGGGCTCCTTGCCCTCCTTCTGGCAGTGGCCGGTGATGAAGACGGCGCTCTGGGCATGGTCGCGGTGGGTGAGCGGAATGCCCGCATAGGCGGTGGCACCGGCAGCCGCCGTGATGCCGGGCACTACCGAGAAGGGAATGCCCTCCTCGGCCAGCACTTCCAGCTCCTCGCCGCCACGACCGAACATGAAGGGATCGCCCCCCTTGAGGCGCACCACCCGGTTACCCGCTTTGGCATATTCCACCAAGAGGCGGTTGGTCTCTTCCTGGGGCACGCTGTGGGCACCCGCCTTCTTGCCGACCGACACCAGGGTGGCGTCGCGGCGCACCAGGTCCAGGATCTCGGGGGAGACCAGCTGGTCATAGAGCACCACTTCGGCCTGCTGGATCTGTTGCAGCGCCTTGAGGGTCAGCAGGCCAGGATCTCCCGGGCCCGCCCCTACCAGCACCACTTCTCCCACTTCGGTACGGGCTTTGTCCAGTCCCTCGTTCAGCCACTGCTCGGCACCCTGCCAATCGGCTTTCTCAATCAGACCGGCCAGGGTGTTGGAGGCAAAGGCGCGCTCCCAGAAGCGGCGGCGATCGGAGAGGGAGGCCAGCACCTGCTTGGCCCGGCGGCGCACCCGGCCGGAGAGCTCCGCCAGACCGCCAAGATGGCGGGGCAGCAGGCTCTCGAGCCGCTCGCGCAACAGGCGCACCAGCACGGGGGCCTTGCCGCCGCTGGAGACAGCCACCACGATGGGGCTGCGATCGATGATGGAGGGAAAGATAAAGCTGGAACGCTCGGGGTCATCCACCAGGTTGACGAACAGACCGCGCTCGGTGGCGCTCTGGTAGACCAGGGCATTGACCTCGAGATCGTCGGTCGCGGCCACCACCAGGATCTGCCCTGCCAGGTGGGCCGGGTCGAAACGCGCCACCACATGGGTGAAGCGACCGGCAAATTCATGGAACTCGGGCTCGAGCGCGGGAGAGACCAGGGTGATCCGGGCACCTGCCGCCAGCAGCAGGCGCGCCTTGCGCAGGGCAACCTCACCCCCGCCCACCAGCAGTACCGGGCGGCCTTCCAACCTGGCAAACATAGGTAAATAATCCATCAGGGCCCGCTCCTCGGCATCGCGACATCTGGGGCGACTATAGGCAGGAGCGCTTATCCCTCAAAATAATAAAAAATGCTCTTTAATGCGTTTTGGTAATTAGTAAAGCCGTGTGGCGGCAATAGAGAAGCGAATCTGCTTGTGGTGGATGGCACCAGACCCTAGGCTAGTGAAAGTGTTTCATAAGGAGCTTAATCATGAATGAGTCATTGATTGTATTGGGGATCTTCATATTCCTGGTACTCGCCACCCTGAGTGCCGGCATCAAGATAGTGCCCCAGGGTTACAACTGGACCGTGGAGCGCTTCGGCCGCTACACCCGCACCCTCTCCCCGGGCCTCAACCTGCTGATCCCCTACATCGACCGCATCGGTCACAAGATCATCATGATGGAGCAGGTGCTGGACATCCCGGCCCAGGAGGTGATCTCCCGGGACAACGCCAACGTCACCATCGACGCCATCAGCTTCGTGCAGGTGGTGGATGCCCGCAAGGCGGGCTACGAGGTCAATGATCTCACCAGTGCCATCCGCAATCTCACCATGACCAACATGCGGACCGTGCTCGGCGCCATGGAGCTGGACGAAATGCTCTCCCAGCGCGACACCATCAACGAGAAGCTGCTGCGCACCATGGATGCCGCCACCGCCCCCTGGGGCATCAAGGTGACCCGGATCGAGATCAAGGATGTGCGCCCGCCCCTCGCCCTGGTGGAAGCCATGAACGCCCAGATGAAGGCCGAGCGCCAGAAGCGGGCCGAGGTGCTGGAGGCCGAAGGGGTGCGCCAGTCCAAGATCTTGAAGGCCGAGGGGGAGAAGCAGTCCCAGATCCTGAAAGCCGAGGGTGAACGTCAGGCCGCCTTCCTCGCCGCTGAAGCGCGGGAGCGGGCCGCCGAGGCGGAAGCCAAGGCGACCCACATGGTCTCCCAGGCGATCGCCGAGGGCGACATGCAGGCCATCAACTACTTCGTGGCCCAGAAATACACCGAGGCCCTGGCCCGCATCGGTGAAGGCCCCAACAGCAAGATCATCATGATGCCCCTGGAAGCGGGCAGCCTGATAGGCTCGGTGGCGGGCATGGCCGAGCTGTTCAACAAAGACGGCAAGGCGGGCAAATCATGACAGCCCTGTTCGAGGGGCTGACCCACTGGCACTGGCTGGGGCTCGGCTTCGTGCTGCTGGCCATCGAGGTGATGGGGTCGGTGGGCTTCCTGCTCTGGACCGGCATCGCCGCCCTGGAGGTGGGACTCTTGCTGCTGGTCTGGCCCTTCGGCTGGCAGGCGCAGTTGCTGCTCTTCGCCCTGCAATCCCTGCTCACCACCTGGGCCTGGTGGCGCTGGCAGCATCGCCGGGATCGCTCCGGGCTGGATGCCGCCGCTCCCATCAACGAGCGGATGCAAAGCTACATGGGCCGCGAGCTGACCCTGCTGGACGAGGTCAGCCAGGGGATGAGCCGGGTGCATCTGGACGACACCGTCTGGACGGTGCGCTGCAACGCGCCGCTGCCGGCCGGCAGCCGGGTCAAGGTGGTGGGGGCCGACTCCCACATCCTGCTGGTGGAACCCCTCGGCTGACCGGGCAACGCCCTTCCATGGCCATAAAAAAACGGGCCCGGCGCGAGTGCGCCGGGCCCGTTTTTCAATGAGGTGCTGGCTTAGTTGGCCTTGGCATCGCTCACGGCAGCTTCAGCCTTGGTGGCCACGTCAGCGGCAGCCTTCTCGACAGTAGCGGAAGCTTCGGAAGCAGCCTTCTCGACGGTAGCAGACGCTTCGCTAGCGGCTTTCTCGACAGTGGCAGCAACGTCTGCGGCCGGGGTCGCAGCCGGAGCGGCAGCTTCTTCTTTCTGACCACAGGCGGTCAACATCAGACCCAGGATACCGGCTACCAGTACTTTGTTCATGTGCATACCCTCAAAAAAAGATGGAGAGATGGTGCAGGGACCATCACTGTACGCCCCGGCTCCTGTCGGCACACCGGCCGCTGGAGCCCGAAGGTGCGCGAAATATATCCCCATATGCGGCCGATGAAAACGCGTATCACAATGATATTTTCTCGTTGGCATGATAAGAAACACTGCTGCAACGACAAATATTAATATAAAACACCCATCCATCACCAGATTCGCACAACAAATCGCCAATTACCTGACGATTGCCAGTCAGCTATTGTCTTTCTGTCAGGCTCTCGGCGCTGCCGGATTACGCCGTCAGTCAGACAGCTTCTGACAAGGCAGGCGCCGCCCCTGCTGGTCGCTCTCCCGGGCCAGGTCCAGCAAGGCCATCACCGCCAGAGCCTCGTCGGCCGGCACCGGGTTCTCCCCTTCTCCCCGGATGGCGGCGCAGACGCCGCGATAGTAGGCGCCGTAGTCCCCCGCCTCGCCAGCCACGGTCTGCTGCACGAGCTGACCGTCCCGGATCTGGCTGAGCTGGCCGGGGGCGGGATCCACGCCCCAGTCCGCCGCCGGAGGCCGCTTGCCCTCCTTGAGCTGCTCCTCCTGCACGTCCATGCCGAACTTGATGAAGGAGCCCTGACTGCCGTGCACCACGAAGCGGGGCATCACGGCCGACACCAGACAACTGCCGTGCAGAATGACCCGCATCTCGCCATAACCCAGCACCACATGGAAGTAGTCGTCCGCCAGGGCCCCGGGGCGCTGCTTACCCAGATCCGCCTGCAACCAGTCCGGCTGGCCGAACAGCTGGAGCGACTGATCCAGGATATGGGGGCCGAGATCGAACCAGAGACCGGAGCCCGGGCCGCCCGCCTCGCGCCAGCGCTGGCGCACCTCGGGGCGATAACGGTCGAAGTGGGATTCGAACTGGGCAACTTGCCCCAACGCTCCCTCCGCCAGCAGACGGCGCACCGTGAGGAAGTCCCCGTCCCAGCGCCGGTTGTGGAAGATGCTGAGCAGCCGTTGCTGCTTCTCCGCCAACTCGACCAGCGCCTTCGCTTCGGCCAGATCCAGGGCGAACGGCTTGTCGATCACCACGTGCTTGCCCGCCAGCAGGGCCTCGCGAGCGATGGGGGCGTGGGTGTCGTTGGGGGTGGCGATCACCACCAGATCGAGGCTGTCATCGGCCAGCACCTGCTCCAGGGTGCCGACCCGGGTGCCGGGCAACGCCGCCTGTACCTTGGCGGCATCCCGGCTCACCACCCAGCGCAGGGTCAGGCCTGGGGTCGTGGCCAGGAAGGGGGCGTGAAAGGTCTGTCCTGCGAAGCCGTATCCCACCAGGGCGGCGTTGATTGTGTGGCTCATCCGGTTTTCTCCACGGGTCTGTGATCATGCGAGGCAGGCGAGGTCACCTGAAAAAGAGAAGGGGGCTCAAGGCCCCCCGAGTGTGCTCATCAGAGCACAGGATTTATTGCAAACACAAGCGGCGACCCTGGCGGGTCATCAGCATCACCAGCGGGGGCAGCAGCAGCCACATGTGCAGGGCCAGCTGGCTCAGGGGATCCGGCATCAGCCAACCGGTGATCCCCACCAGGGCGCCGGAGCCGCTCATCTGGAACAGGCCGAGCAGGGCGGCAGCAGTCCCGGCGCAGTGGCCGAAGGGGGCCAGCGCCATACCGGCGGCGGCGCCCAGGATCATCGCAAAACCGATGCTGGAGAGGAACACCGGGCCCATCATAGCCAGCGGGTGCGGGATGTGCATGGCCAGGGTCAGGGTGATGGCGGAGAGCAGCAGCACCAGCAGGCCGATGCGCAGGGTCCGTCTTGGCCCTACCCGGGCGATGAAGCGCGGGGCCAGGAAGCAGGCCAGGATGTTGAGGGCAGCATTGGCGGTGAACCAGTGGCTGAAGCCACTCATGTCCAGCCCCAGGGTCACCATCAGTTGTACCGGCGCCGCTGTCACGTAGGCGAGGATTACCGCCATCGCCAGCATGCACAGCGCCGCGTTGAACAGGAAGCTCGGGGAGCGCAGCACCGGGCTGTAGCGGGACCAGCTGATGAGCGGGCCAGCACTGCTGGTCTCCTCAGGGCGGGTTTCCGGCATCCGCCACAGCAGCCAGCTGCCGACCACGACAGCGTAACCCGCCATGAACCAGAAGTTCGCCGACCAGCCCGCCTTGGCGGTGAGCCAGCCACCCAGCAGGGGCGCCAGTGCGGGGATGAAGCAGATGGCACCGTTCAGATAGGAGATCATCTGACCGCTCTTCTTGGGGCCATAGCTGTCACGGACCACCGAGAAGGCGGCCACCGAGGTGGCGCAGGCCCCGAAGCCTTGCAGCACCCGCGCCAGCATCAGCTCGCCCAGGCTGGCGGCAAAGCCGGCTGCCAGGGCGCTCAGGCCGTAGAGCAGCACGCCCCCCAGGGCAATGGGTTTGCGCCCGTAGCGATCGGCGAGCGGCCCCACCAGCAGTTGCCCCAGCCCCATGCTGAACAGGAACCAGGTGATGGTGCCCTGCATCAGGGTCACTTCGGCCCCCAGCTGCTCGGCCATCTGGGGGATGGCAGGCAGATAGATGTCGATGGCCAGCGGGCTGAACAACACCAGGAGTACAAGCAAAAGAATCAATGGCATCAGTCACCTCAAGCCCTACGAATATCGATTGGGCCGCGAGTCTACTGACTCAGAGTAATGAATTGAAATGGTATTTAATCACTTCGGTTATTCCCTGTTGGAAACATGTATCTCTTCTACCTCTCAGGGGGTGGAACCAGGATCCCCCGTTGGCACCGGATCCCGGGCAATTGGCGCTTTTACTAAACCCCTCCCCCGCATAGAATGCGCAGATTATTTTTGCGGAGGTGTGTGATGAACAAGCTTGTCCTGGCAACAGGGAACCAGAAAAAGGTGAAGGAATTGGCCGCCATGCTGGCTGATATGAAGATCCAGGTGATCCCGCAGAGCGAGTTTGCAGTCTCCGATGCCGACGAGACCGGCACCACCTTCGTCGAGAATGCCATCATCAAGGCCCGCCACGCCGCCCGCGTCACCGGCCTGCCCGCCGTGGCCGACGACTCCGGTCTGGAAGTGGATCTGCTGCACGGCCGCCCCGGCGTCTACTCCGCCCGTTTTGCCGGTGCCGGTGCCAGCGACAAGGAGAACATCGACAAGCTGCTGGCCGAGCTCAAGGGCGCGCCGGATTACCTGAAAAGCGCCCGTTTCTGGTGCGTGCTGGTCTACATGCGCCACGCCGACGATCCCACCCCCATTATCTGCCAGGCGAGCTGGGAGGGGATGATCATCGACGAACCCCGCGGCCAGCACGGCTTCGGCTACGACCCGGTGTTCTTCGTCCCCGACCACGACTGCACCTCGGCCCAGATGCCGGCGGAGCTCAAGAACCAGCTCAGCCACCGTGGCCAGGCCCTGGCCAAGCTCAAAGCGGCCCTGGCTGCGGTCAACTAAAGCGCTGTCTCCCGCCGCGTTGTCATCTACAATGGGGGCCGTCGGCCCCCGTTTCGTTCGCGGCGCCCCGCCCGTTGTCACCGGCAACCAGGGCCACCCGACCCCTTTTGATTGTTGAATACTGGAAATCCCATGCTGCAACTGCCGCCCCTCTCCCTCTATATCCACGTGCCCTGGTGCGTCCAGAAGTGCCCCTACTGCGACTTCAACTCCCACGCCCAGAAGGGGGAGCTGCCCCACCTCGAGTACGTGGCGGCCCTGCTGGAGGATCTGGAGCAGGATCTGCACTGGGCCCAGGGGCGCCCCCTCTCCTCCATCTTTATCGGTGGCGGCACGCCGAGCCTGCTCTCCGTCGACGCCATGCAGGCGCTGCTGGACGGAGTGCGTGCGCGCATCGAACTCACCGCGGACTGCGAGATCACCATGGAGGCCAACCCGGGCACGGTGGAGGCGGACAAGTTCGCTGGCTTCCAGCGGGCCGGCATCAACCGCATCTCCATCGGGGTGCAGAGCTTCCAGCAGGAGAAATTGACCCGGCTCGGCCGCATCCACGGCCCCGAGGAGGCGCGCAAGGCCGCCGAGCTGGCCCACGCCATCGCGCTTCCCACCTTCAACCTGGATCTGATGCACGGCCTGCCGGATCAGAGCCTGGACGATGCGCTCTACGACCTGCAGCAGGCTATCGACTGCGCGCCGCCGCACCTCTCCTGGTATCAGCTCACCATAGAGCCGAACACGGCATTCGCCTCCAAGCCCCCCACATTGCCGGAAGATGACACCCTGTGGGACATCTACGAGCAGGGCCACGCCATGCTGACCGCCCGGGGCTATCAGCAGTACGAGATCTCGGCCTATGCCAAAGAGGGGTATCAGTGCCGCCACAACCTCAACTACTGGCGCTTTGGCGACTATCTGGGGATCGGCTGCGGCGCCCACGGCAAGGTGACGGATCTCGCGAGCCAGCAGATCCTGCGTACCGCCAAGGTGAAGCATCCGAAAGGTTATCTGGATCCGAGCCGCCCCTATCTGGACAGCCAATGGCAGGTGAGCGCGGACGATCTGCCGCTCGAGTACTTCATGAACCGATTCAGATTGTTTGAACCCGCCCCCAAGGCGGAGTTCGAGGCCTTCACGGGGCTACCGCTGGAGCGGGTGGAGACCATGCTCGCCATCGCCCGGACCAAGGAGCTTATCGAGGATCTTGGCGATAGCTGGCAGCTCACGTCCCTCGGGCATCGCTACCTCAACGTGCTGCTCGAACTCTTTATGGACGAGTGAGCACGGGTTCACTCTCTTGCGTCAAGACCGCAAGTCAGCACCAGCGAATAGAACAACAATCAGGGCGCTATTGGCGCCCTGATTGTGTTAACTGATGCCTTGCGGCAGAAACCCGCTCAGCAGCAGACGCTTGCCATCTGCTGTTGGCCGGGCTCCCACCGCTTGCCGTGCTTGGCCTTGCGCTGATAGCTGCCCTTGCCCTTCTTGCTCGGCTCGACCCGGGCCTGGAACAGGGGGGAGGTCACCAGTGCCTTGAGGTGGTTGTCCTGAATGGTGCCGCGCTGATGTTCGCAGGCGGGTTCGGCGGTGACACAGGTCACCTTCTTCTTGGCCATATGGGCTCCTTGATGGGGGTGTCGTGTTTGCCTATCGTCCCTGCCTGGAAGGGCAGATGGCGAAAAACGCGCCGATTGTGCGCCTCTTGCCTCCCCCGTGCAAGCTGTCAGGCGGGGTGATAGATAACCCGCACCAGGCCGCTTGGCAGCACGGCGCTCGACACCGGTCTCAACCCTGCGGGGAGAGGCCCGGTAAAGAGCGGGATCCCGCCCCCCAGGGTGACCGGCACCCAGAACAGGGTCAGCTCGTCCACCAGGGCCCCCTGCAGACCCTGCCTCACCAGCTCCCCGCCATCCAGATAGAGGTGACGGCTTCCCCCCTGCCACAACTCGTCCAGCACCTGCGCCAGCGCCCCCTGCCGGAAGGAGACCCGAGGACGGGGGTCGGCGGGCCTGTGGGTCAGTACCACCAGCGGCTTGTCCCCGTAGGGCCACTCGGGAAAGGCGCTCACGATATCGTAGGTGTTGCGCCCCATCAGCAGGGTGTCCGCGCTCGCCATCAGGGCGCTGTAGCCGGTCTCCTGCGGCCCGTCGCCACCATAGGGGGCCAGCCATGCCAGATCGCCCCCCTCCCCGGCGATGAAACCGTCGAGGGAGAGGGCGAGAAAGGCGGAGACCCGGGGCCGACGCAGCTCAGTGCTCATGGTCGTGATGCTCGTGGCGGGAAGGGGCGCCGGACTCCAGGGTCTCGAGGATGGCGCAGTGCTCCGCCGAGCGCGGGCCGCCGCAGCAGATGTCGGAGAGGGCCTTCAGGTTCTCGCGAAAACGGGTCAGCTCCAGGAGCTTCTGCTCCACCTGTTCGAGCTTGGTGTCAGCCACCGCCTTCACCTCCTGGCAGGTGACCTTGGCCTTGTTGGTGTCGAGGGCAAGCAGCTCGCCGATGTCCGCGAGGGAGAAGCCCACCGACTTGGCGCGGATGATGAACTCCAGCCGCCGCTTGTCCTGCTCCCCGTAGAGGCGATAGCCGGATTCGTTGCGAATGCCCGGCGAGATGAGGCCGTTCTTCTCATAAAAGCGCAGGGTGTCGGCCTTCACCCCGCACGCCTTGGCCAGTTCACCGATCCGATACATGGTCCTCTCCCCCCGCATGACATTCCCGACATGGTACTCAATATAAACCGGCCTCCACTATCACCTCTTTGCCCGGCGATTGCCAGTCAAAGGCAGGAAAGCAGCAGCTAACCCCTCACTTGCCGGCCATTTATCCCCAAAACACTGAAAAGACAAACGTTTCACAAAAATTCACCAGAAAACGTTTAACGCCGCATCCCACAAGGGTTTGTCTCTTTAAAAAATCCACCACAGGTCACATTTTTTGTGTAGAATACGCGCCCACAAGAGAGCGTCGCGTCAAGCGGGCATTTCCTAAAACGCTTTTGCCAACGGCCGCCCCGGGCGAGAGTGGTTTGCGAAATCCCCCACTTCCATTTATTTGGGGACTCTCTGTGTGTTGAGCCTCGCCTCCCATGGAACGGTCCCCGTTATGCTGAGGACGATAGTGTGATGGAACAAGCTCGACCCATTCGCCGTGCACTGCTGAGTGTGTCTGACAAGACTGGCATCCTGGAATTTGCCAAGGCACTCGACGCGCGTGGTGTGGCCCTGCTCTCCACCGGTGGTACCGCCAAGCTGCTGGCCGATGCGGGCCTGCCGGTGACCGAGGTGTCCGACTACACCGGATTCCCCGAGATGATGGACGGCCGGGTCAAGACCCTGCATCCCAAGGTACACGGCGGCATTCTCGGCCGTCGCGACCGGGATGACGCCATCATGGCCGAGCACGCTATCTCCCCCATCGACATGGTCGTCGTCAACCTCTATCCCTTCGCCGCCACCGTGGCCAAAGCCGGTTGCACCCTGGAAGACGCCGTCGAGAACATCGACATCGGCGGCCCGACCATGGTCCGCTCCGCTGCCAAGAACCACAAGGACGTCACCATCGTCGTCAAGGCCTCCGACTATGACCGCGTCATCGCCGAGATGGATGGCAACGGCAACAGCCTGACCCTCTCCACCCGCTTCGATCTGGCCATCGCCGCCTTCGAGCACACCGCCGCCTACGACGGCATGATCGCCAACTACTTCGGCACCCTGGTGCCCTCCTACGGCGAAAACAAGGAAGGCGACGAAGAGTCCCGCTTCCCCCGCACCTTCAACAGCCAGTTCATCAAGAAGCAGGACATGCGCTATGGCGAGAACAGCCACCAGGCTGCCGCCTTCTACGCCGAAGAGCAGGCCGCGCCGGGCTCGGTAGCAAGCGCCATCCAGCTGCAGGGCAAGGCCCTCTCCTACAACAACATTGCCGACACTGATGCGGCGCTGGAGTGCGTGAAGGAGTTCAGCGAACCGGCCTGCGTCATCGTCAAGCATGCCAACCCCTGCGGCGTCGCCATCGGTGACGACCTGCTGGCAGCCTACGATCGCGCCTACCAGACCGACCCCACCTCGGCCTTTGGCGGCATCATCGCCTTCAACCGCGAACTGGACGGCGAGACCGCCGCGGCCATCGTCGCCCGCCAGTTCGTGGAAGTGATCATCGCCCCCAGCATCAGCCAGGCAGCCCGCGAGGCGGTCGCCGCCAAGCAGAACGTGCGCCTGCTGGAGTGCGGCCAGTGGACTGCCCCGGCGCAAGGCTTTGACTTCAAGCGCGTCAACGGCGGCCTGCTGGTGCAGGAGCGCGATCTGGGCATGGTGACGCTCGGGGATCTGACCGTGGTCAGCCAGCGTCAGCCCACCGAGGCCGAGTTGCAGGATCTGCTGTTCTGCTGGAAGGTCGCCAAGTTCGTCAAATCCAACGCCATCGTCTACGCCAAGAACGGCCAGACCATCGGCGTGGGAGCCGGCCAGATGAGCCGCGTCTACTCTGCCAAGATCGCTGGCATCAAGGCCGAGGATGAAGGGCTGACCGTGGCGGGCTCCGTCATGGCCTCCGACGCCTTCTTCCCGTTCCGCGACGGCATCGATGCCGCCGCTGCCGCGGGCATCTCCTGCGTCATCCAGCCAGGTGGCTCGATGCGCGACCAGGAGGTGATCGACGCCGCCAACGAACACGGCATGTGCATGGTGTTCACCAACATGCGTCATTTCCGTCACTGACAGCCCAGGGCCGCCGATGGCGGCCCTGCCTCTTTAGCACCGGATCCTTTCCACTGGCAGGTTGCCACCGCAGCGCCAGTGAACTCAGACAGAAGCGAGCGAGACGATGAAAGTACTGATCATTGGCAACGGCGGCCGTGAACACGCCCTGGCCTGGAAGGCCAAACACTCCCCCCTGGTGACCCAGGTCTTCGTGGCACCGGGCAATGCGGGCACCCAGCTTGAGCCGGGCATCGAGAACGTCGCCATCCAGGCCACCGACATCGAGGGCCTGCTGGCCTTCGCCAAGGCGAACCAGATCGGCCTCACCATCGTCGGACCGGAAGCCCCCCTGGTGAAAGGGGTAGTCGATGCCTTCCGCGCCGCCGATCAGACCATCTTCGGCCCGACCGCCGCCGCCGCCCAGCTCGAAGGCTCCAAGGCCTTCACCAAGGACTTCCTGGCCCGCCACGCCATTCCCACCGCCGATTACCAGAACTTCACCGAGGTGGAGCCGGCGCTGGCCTATCTGCGCGAGAAGGGCGCCCCCATCGTCATCAAGGCCGACGGTCTGGCCGCCGGCAAAGGGGTGATCGTCGCCATGACCCTCGACGAGGCGGAAGCGGCGGTGCGTGACATGCTCTCCGGCAATGCCTTCGGCGATGCCGGCGCCCGGGTGGTGATCGAGGAGTTCCTGGACGGGGAAGAGGCAAGCTTCATCGTCATGGTGGACGGCGAGCACGTGCTGCCCATGGCCACCAGCCAGGATCACAAGCGCGCCTTCGACGGCGACACCGGCCCCAACACCGGCGGCATGGGGGCTTACTCCCCGGCCCCCGTGGTGACCGACGAAGTGCACCAGCGCGTGATGGAACGGGTGATCATGCCGACCGTGCGCGGCATGGCGGCCGAGGGCAACGTCTACACCGGCTTCCTCTACGCCGGCCTGATGATCGATGCCGAGGGCAACCCCAAGGTGATCGAGTTCAACTGCCGCTTCGGCGACCCCGAAACCCAGCCCATCATGCTGCGGATGCAGTCCGATCTGGTGGATCTCTGCCTCGCCGCCTGTGCCGGCCAGCTGGATCAGAAGGAAGCCGTCTATGACCCCCGTGCCGCCATCGGCGTGGTGCTGGCAGCGGGTGGCTATCCCGGCGACTACACCAGCAACCACCCCATCAGTGGCCTGCCGGTGGACGAAGTGGCAGGGGAGAAGGTGTTCCATGCAGGCACCCGCCTGGAAGGACACACCAGCCTGACCCAGGGTGGTCGCGTGCTGTGCGCCACCGCCCTCGGCCACACGGTGCAGGAAGCCCAGCAGCGGGCCTATGCCCTCGCTGGTCGCATCCAGTGGGACGGCATCTTCTATCGCAAGGACATCGGCTGGCGTGCCATTGAGCGCGAGCAGGCCGAATAAGGGCCGGATCCCGATCACTCAAAGGGCCTGCGGGCCCTTTTTTTGTTGCACAGCACCTGCTCTGGCAGTGAAATCGTCCATGGATGATGACTTTCAAAAACAAAAACACCTGAAAAACTCACCTGACTTTAAAAAACCGATGTGTGATAAATAATGGCAGCATGATTCACTGCCTGCGAGCCCCTTCCCGGACCAGATGCGCGCCCTTGTATCCCTGCCGGAGGCGAGATCCGGTGGCCGTTCTCTTTCGGCTACATTCCCACAGCAATCCCCTGCACAATTCGTCACAATTGGTCGCACTTTCTTCATACAATGATCGCCCTTTCATGGCATCATGATGCGTGAAACCGCACTCAAATGAGTGCTATAACAACCTGCAATCTCGTCGTCTCATAAGGAAATCCCATGCTGAAAACTGTGCGTCCCCTGCTGCTGCCCCTGATGTTTGGCCTGATGGCCCTGCCTGCCATGGCCGGCGATCTGGAGCAGCCGATGAAGAAGATCGGCTTCAACTACAAGCAGGCCGTCAAGGCCGACGACGCGGCCACCATGGAGAAATACATCAAGGAGATGAAGGCCCAGCTGGACGTCGCCAAGGGCAAGAACATGCCCGCCGCCAAGAAGGAGAAGTTCCTGGAAGGCATGACCGAAGTGCAGACCGAGCTGGATGCCAGCCTGGCAGCCCTCCAGGCCGGTGACGAAGCCAAGGCGCGCGAGCACCTGGCCAAGGTCAACGACCTGAAGAAGGAGTACCACAACTATGCCAAGCAAAAAGGCTGATCCCTTCCACTGGGATGCTCTGGTGCGCCTCACCCACTGGGGTGTGGCGGCCATCTGTATCGGCAATCTCTGGCTCAACGAGGCGGGCGAGGAGTGGCACGAGCGGATGGGATACGCCGTCATGGTGCTCATCGGCATACGCCTGCTGTGGGGGCTCACCTTCGCTCGCGGCCACGCCCGCCTGCGTGCCCTCATCCCGAGCCGGGAGGATTTTCGCCATCAGGCCGACGCCCTGCGCGAACGGACCCCGCCCACCCCGGGCCATCACGGCAGCGGCAAGCTGGCGGTCTGGGCACTCTGGCTGCTGGTACTCGCCACCGCAGGGACCGGCTGGTTCCAGAACACCGAGACCGGCTTCGATCTGGGGGCGGACGACTGGCACGAGTGGTGCACCTGGGTACTCCAGGGCATGATCGCCCTGCACCTGTGCGCCATCGCCTACACCTCCTGGCGCCAGCGCAGCAACCTGGTCACCCGCATGCTGCCAGGGCGTCGTGCCCGGGCCAGTGCCGGGCAGCAGGAACCCAACGTCTGAACGTTCACGGGGCCCTGCGGGGCCCCTGTTCATCCCCTTCGCTACCCGCTTGACGGGATCTCGCACCGATCTGCTCCCCTCTGCCCCCTCCTGCTGCCACCGAATAGCATGAAAGCATTTTCATTCACATTTCTTAATTAATTCAGCCTGTTCGATTTTCAACCACGTCGATTTCATGAATGCTACGGAGCTGAACGAGGTTGTTTGTTGTCCGTTCGACTACACGACAGTGATACGTCAATAACAAGATCGAAGGGAAAATCGTCATGCACAACACACTGTTTCGAACCGCCCTGCTGGCGGCGGCACTCGGCTCTTTCAGCCACACTGCCAGCGCCGAAGGGGTCATGGTTCACCTGTTCCAATGGAAGTTCAACGACATCGCCAACGAGTGCGAGACCGTGCTCGGGCCCAAGGGGTTCGGTGGCGTCCAGATCACCCCACCCGCCGAGCACAAGCAGGGCAGCCAGGTCTGGTGGACCGTCTATCAACCGGTCAGCTTCAAGAATTTCAACAGCTTCGGCGGTAGCGAGGCAGAGCTCAGGAGCATGATCGCCCGCTGCAACGCGGCCGGGGTCAAGGTCTATGCCGACGCCGTCTTCAACCAGCTGGCATCGGGTTCCGGCACCGCCACCGGCGGCGGCAGCTACAACTCGGGGCAATACCAATATCCCCAGTTCGGCTACAACGACTTCCACCACAGCGGCGACATCACCAACTACGGCGACAGCAACAACGTCTGGAACGGCGCCCTCTACGGCATGCCGGACCTCAATACCGGCTCATCCTACGTCCAGGATCAGATCGCCACCTACATGAAGACCCTGCTCGGCTGGGGCGTGGCGGGCTTTCGCATCGATGCGGCCAAGCACATGGCGCCGGCCGATGTGAAGGCCATCCTCGACAAGGCGGGCAGCCCCAGGGCCTACCTGGAGGTGATCGGCGCAGGCGGGGAGTCCCCCGACATTCAGCCGGGCCGCTACACCTATATCGACACCGTCACCGACTTCAAATACGGCACCGATCTCGCCGCCAACTTCAACGGCCAGATCAAGAACCTCAAGACCCTGGGCGAGAGCTGGGGCCTGCTCCCCTCCAACAAGGCCTTCGTCTTCGTGGTCAACCACGACCGCGAACGCGGCCACGGCGGTGGCGGCATGCTCACCTTCATGAGCGGTGCCCGCTACGATCTGGCCAACACCTTCATGATGGCCTGGCCCTATGGCTGGAAGCAGGTGATGTCGGGCTATCGCTTTGAAAACATGGGCACCTATGAAACCGACAAGGGGGCGCCGGGCAGCACGCCCTGCACGGACAGCCAGTGGAACTGCGAACAGCGCCGACCGACCATCATGAACATGGCCCTGTTCCACAACCGGACCGAAGGCCAGCCCGTCAGCAACTGGTGGAACAACGGCAACAATCAGATAGCCTTCAGCCGCGGTGACAAGGGCTTCGTCGCCATCAACAACGAGAGCGGCAGCCTGGTGGCCTCGGTGCAGACCGGCCTGCCGGCCGGCGAGTACTGCAACCTCCTGGGGGGCAATGACTACTGCAGCGGCGGCTATGTCACCGTCGATGGCAGCGGCAAGGCCAGCCTGAACGTCCCCGGCATGAAGGCGGCCGCCATCATCGCCGGTTGCACCAAGGCCAGCCCCTGCGGCGGTTCCGTCCTGCCGGGCAACAAGTTCAGCAGCATGAACCTGCGCGGCACCCACAACGCCTGGGGCAACACCCCCATGACCGTCGATGCCAACCGTGTCTGGTCCGCCACCCTCACCCTGACCGGCAACGGTGACGCCACCGGTGCCCAGCGCTTCAAGTTCGACGTCTTCGGCAACTGGGCCGAGAACTACGGCGACAACGAAGGGGATGGCATCGCCGACAAGGGCAGCAGCAAGGATATCCTGGTCAGCGGGGCGGGCACCTACCGCATCACCCTGAGCGAGAGCGATCTGCGCTACACGGTCACCCCCCTCACCAGCAACCAGGCACCGGTCGCCGCCCTCTCTCCCAAAACCCTCAGCGTCAAGGCGGGCGAGAGCGTGGTGTTCGACGCCTCCGCTTCCAGCGATGATGGCGGTGTGGTGAGCTACAGCTGGTCCAGCGGGGGCACCGCCGCCACCGAGACCGTCCGGTTCGATACCCCGGGTACCCATACCGTGACGGTCACCGTGACCGATGCGGAAGGGTTGACCGCCAGTGCCAGCGCCACCGTGACCGTCACCGACGACAACGGCACCTACGCCAGCGTATTGCCCACCCTGAACTTCCGCGGCACCCCCAATGCCTGGGGATCCCTTGCCATGACGCTGATCGCCGACAATCAGTGGGAAGCCCTGGTCACCTTCGACGGTCAGACCAACCAGCGCTTCAAATTCGACGTCAAGGGGGACTGGACCCAGAACTACGGCGACACCAACAAGGACGGCGTGGCCGAACTGACCGGCAGTGACATCCTCACCCCGGTCATCGGCCAGTACCGGGTACGTTTCAACGATCAGACCCTGCAATACAGCCTGACTCCGGTGAGCGTCACCTATGCCAAGAATGTCGCCAGCCTCAACATTCGCGGCACCACCAACAACTGGGGCACCACCCCCATGTCCCTGGTCGGGGATCACCTCTGGCAGGCCAGCGTCACCTTCACCGGCAGCGGTGATAGGAACGGCAGCCAGCGCTTCAAGTTCGACGTCAAGGGGGACTGGACCCAGAACTACGGCGACACCAACAAGGATGGCGTGGCCGAGCTGGCCGGGGCAGACATCACCACGGCAGTGGTCGGTGCCTATGTGGTGCGCTTCAACGACCAGACCCTGGCCTACAGCCTGAGCGCCCAGTAAGGCTGGACACACGCCAGGGCGATTGCGCCCCGGCGCCGAGCCAGGCCTCCCGCCATCGGCGGGAGGCCTTTTTCATGGCCCCATGACCCGTTCCCCGCCAGCCTGTCGGCAGGCATACTGATCCTTCATCCCCATGCAGGAGCGCATATGAAACAGTTGAACGCCCTCAAGGCAGAGGGACAGATCGAGGAAGCCCGTCAGCACGGTCTGCTGCAACTCATCGCGCACCCGGCCCACGCCCAGCTGCACTACGAAGTGGCCGGACTGCACGACATGTTGGGGCGAGAGGCCGAGGCCATTCCGCTCTATCAGAAGGCCGTGTCGCTGGGGCTTGGCGAGTCGTCGCTGCGCGGAGCCCTGCTTGGACTTGGCAGCTCCTATCGCACCACGGGCCGTCATGCCGAGGCGCTGGCCACCTTTGACGAGGCCCTGTCCCGCTTCCCCGATGCCGTGGAGTTCAAGGTGTTTCGTGCCATGACCTGCTACAACCTGGGGCGCAACAAGGAGGGGGTGGAGACGCTGCTGGGGATCCTCGCGACCACCACCACGGATCCCGCCCTGCTTCCCTACCCGCGCGCCATGGCACTCTATGCCGAGGATCTGGACAGACGCTGGTGAGCGCCAGAAACGACAAAGCCGCTCAAAAGAGCGGCTTTGTCTGAAAATGGTGGCCCCTGGGGTCTCTGAATTGAAGCTATAAGTGATTGTTTTTAAATGAATGACCAGCCAAGCCGCTGCTTATTGTGGTACCCAGTGTGGTACCAAATGCAAAAGTACCCTCTAACTTTGGTGTTCTCTCCGCTGGCACCAGCTTCCAAACGCCACAGAAATTACCTCGGCGATGTGGGCCGGTTATCGACGTTCTGCCACCAGGGAAGAGGCCAGCCAAGGAAAGGATCTTCCCACCAGCCCCCCCCCAGATCTGCCGAAAACTCGGCCAATGCTACCCCCCATTAAATTTTTTAATTTCGCGGGTATAAAAATTCAACAGGGCTGGCAGTCACGCCCCCCGATAGGGTCTGAGGATTGGATCCCCCCTACCCCTGAGGGCCACCAGCCGGCCAGAGAAGCGCTTGTGGGCTACCCAAGGCGGCGAGCTAGGTGGGTGGCCTCGGCCTCCTGCTGGTGACACCAAGCCACCAGCGCAAGATAGAACGGATACCAGCGGCTCTCCCAGTCATGGCGCGTTATCTCACCCAAGCAGAGGATCAGGGCGCGTCTCACTCTTGCCCCCGTGATGGGGCGCAGGCCAGTACCATGGCACCGCTCACATTGGCGTTCACTGTTGGTGGCCCGTGCCAGCGTGACGCCTCGCCCCTTACAGCACTGACAGGCGGCGCAGGGGGTGTCTGCGGTGCGGCAATAGGCATCGAGCGCCAGCAAGGCCACGCTGGTGATGGCCTTGCCGTCAGCACGGCGGGTGAGCTTCGCCAGATACGCGGGTGCCAGCGTTCTACCAGTGGCGATCACCTCATCCAGCGCCTGCCGTCTTTGCCCAGTGTCCTTGTTGTAGCGGGCCAGCAATAAGGCAAGGCCGGTTGGGCTGTGCTTGCCCAGCATTGCGAACGCGCCAAGGCTGCCAGCTCCCGCCTCACCCTTGCCGTTACCTGAGTGGTGTACCTCGTTCAGGCTGGCTCTTGCCCATCCGGCTGTGACCACATGCTCGATACGCATTGCCCGCTCCTTGTCATTGTTACGGTGGCATCATAACACCTGTATGGATATACAACTCCAACGCCCTAGTTCTCGGGGCTGCCGTGCGGGTTAGGTGCGGAGTTTGCAGCCAGCACTGACGCAGGATTACAGGCAAGCCTGCCGAATTAGGCGCGGGTTTTGCCGCCAAACATGGGGAGAAAGGTTCCCCGTTATGGGGAAAGGTTCCCCGTTATGGGGAAGGGATCCATGTTTTGGGGAGGGTTTGCGGGTGAATGAACACAGCCCATGCCGTCGGTATTTGGCTCATGGCGAGCCCAAGCGAATCCCAACAAGACACCGCTTCGGTGCCTCGGGTTCTATCGCACTCCGGCCATAAATGACCCCAAACTAGGGTTACTAACAACCACAATTCGGGGTTGTTACCCAAAGCGTCGCCGTTGGCATGACAGTCGGTGGGAGATTGGCTGAAAACTCAGCCGGTTATCGGACTCATCTTGGCGACACCAGTCGGAAAATATTCCTTATTTCCTGCTCGTGTAAAAACCTCTTGGCGGCGGTACTGGTGGGTGTGAGGCTGTAGCGATTTGATCACCCCCTCCTGTGTCCGTGCGGCACAGCGGCAGAGCATGGGGCTGATCTCCGGGGCTCGGTACAACAACCGAATTGGGGGCTGTTCTGGGGGGTAAGTTGTGGTTTCGGGGCGCTTCGACCGGGTTTGGCAGGCATTCGCCATGCCTTCAACCCCGTTCATGTGCTGGCGCACGGGTGAGGGTTCGCCCCGTTCTCCGGCCAAAGCGGGCAAAACTACCTATCAACCTAGGCAGGATCGCCCATCTTCCATGGAGATGTTTGCGGCGGTTGCTCTCTGGCTGCCGCTATCGACAGCCCAGCCCCCACCGGGCAGGGTGAGCCAGCGAGACATAACACAACAACCACGGCCCAGCGCCGCCCGTATGTGGTGAAAGCCCGCGCCTCGTCCGACCCGTCGAGCGTGGGGGGGCCGGGAGTACCTTTACCCTGGGGGGGGTATGCCCACCAGCTCCACCAGTACGAACCCAGAGCCACTTGGCAACAGACAGGCCAGCCAGAGGGATAGAGTTTTCAACACCTCGACGCCACCGGCTGACAAAGTGTGATCTTGATCGGCCACTCGCTCTATATATTCAAAAAAACGGTGGTTACAGTGGCTTTGTGGCTACATCGCCCGCTAACCCGCACCGTTGCAGGGTTCTGCTGTAGCCACTACCAGAAAAAACGGTGGTTACAGGTGGCTACAAGTTCCTTTCTGGGGGATGACAGGCCCTAGGTGTAGCCACTGTAGCCACCCTGTAGCCACTAAAAACTAGATAGGTGGCTACAGCTCCCCCCCTTGATACATAAGGCTTGCAGAGGTGTTTGGCAATCGTGTAGCCACTGTAGCCACCACTTTTACTTTGTGCTTTACGCGCGCGCATGAGGCTGGAAAAAAAAGGGCTACACTCGGCAGCCCTCCACTTCCTTCTGGCTGGCGCTATTCGTCTTCTAGGCCATCCCCCTCATCACCCAATACCCGCTCGGTCAGGACATAGACCCTCATCCCCTTGCCCATGCCGGGCAATCTGACTTGTCGCTGTAGTCGCTTCTTGTCCTTGCCTGTCAGCAGGTAACCCGCCTCAAGGCACAGGTGCGCCGCTCGCTTGGGGTCGCGCCCCTTGGTGATCTCGGCCCAGCCGGGCGGCAGAACATAGAAGCTCACCCCCTCCGCTTCTACCCGACGATAGCCCACCATATTGGCCGGGCGGTGGTCAGCGTTGAACCAGTCGGCAAAGCGGGCGTACTGGTGGGCAGTGATAAACCCGCGTACCTGCTCCAGGGTGGCGGCGTCCTCCTTGTTGCCAAGGTGGCCCCGTTCCGCCAGCCATGCCTTGAGGCAGACCCGCACCGCCCTGACAGCCTCCCCCTCGGGCCAGCCCGTGACCCCCACCCGGGTTGCCAGTTCTCCGGCAGCGGCCACCAGCGCGAACCGGTTGATGGCTCGGCCTACCTGATTGCCCGCACCCTTCGGGGTCAGCTCACCGGCAAGGCGCTTGATCTCGCTCGTCAGGTGCTCGCGGTGTTGCTCCATGTCGGCGGCCAGTCCATCCACCAAGGCACGAAAGGCGGTGCCATGCTGGTGGTCGGCATTGGCCTTCAAGGTGTCGGCAAAGATGCGCCCTCCCTCCATGCCATGCAGCCATTCAAAGGCCCCGTGGTGTCCGGTGTCGCTCGGGATCTGGATAGTGCGCACCTCCATCCCTGCCTGGGTGCGCTGCCCAGCACTGGCGGCATGATCCTCAAGGCTCAGCTCTCCCGTGCTCAGGAACAGCAGCCGCCACGCCTTTCGCTCCCTCAGTTCGCCATCCTGCTTACTGCGGCCCTTGCCCTGACCGTTCGCCAGCATATAGGCCACCTGCCCCGCCTCGCGCCCGTCCAGCTCCCCCAGCTCATCCAGGCAGAGCAGGGCATCATTGCGGCGACTGGCGATCCCCTCGATGGCGTTACCGGTTGCCCGCCATGTCTGGCTGTAGCGATCAGGGTTGCCGTACACGCTGGCGGCGGCCTTCATGATGGTGGTCTTGCCGTCCGTGCTCTCGCCCTTGAGGTGGAACCCGCCCCCTTCCATGCCCACCAGCGACAACAGGGGAGCGGCAAAGGCCAGTGACAGGGCAAAGCACAGGCGACTGTTGCCCACGGCCAGCCCTGCAACCCCCTGTTGCCACTCGGCCAGGGTGCCCCGCTCGGTGAAGTCATTGGCAGCGTATCCGGCAGTTTGCAGGATCACCCCATCAGCGTCAGGCCCCATTGACCCTTGAGGCAGTACATAGGCCCGCCCATGCCAGCCGGTGCGCTCCACACATGTGATACGCCGCTCGGGCTTGCAGGCCATCAGGTAGGCATTCAGCTTGCGCTTGTGCCCCAGTTCGATGAATGGCAGGCCCGCATCCAGCAGGGCAATGAATACCTCGTCACCGTTGCGCGGTACCAGGGAGCGAACAGGCATAGCCCACTGGCGCACCCGCCCGGCACTATCCCGCCACTCCAGCAACCGGCCATAGCCTCGCCCGTGCTCGTCGGCGGTCTCGGCCAGTACCCGGATCGGGCTGGATAGAGGGGCCCACTCCTGCCGGGTATCTTCACCACGCCCCACCATCACCAGAGCACAGAGCCGATCCCCCCGGATCTCGAACCCTTCCGGCAAGCCCTGATCATCGGTACAGGTGGCGGCCACAGGCTCCAGGGTATCCGCCACGGGCTCAGGGTGAAGCGGGATCACGTTCGCCCCGTCCATCTGGCTGGCGTCTTGGGCCTGCTGTGCGGTTTCGCCAAGGGTCTGCCCAACTGTCAGATCCTTCTCGTTTGCCTGATTGCTGGTGGTCGGTGTGGTGCTGGTGCCCATGATGGCCTCTTTGGTCTTGGTCAGCCCGTGGGCTTGGTGATAGTCGTTCCAATCTCCTGAAAACTCAGGCGGTAGCGCCACCAGCCCGCCTATGGCTGCGGCGGCGTGCTCGGCCTTGGTCTTGCCGGGGTTGCCCTGGGTGTCTGCGTCATTGTCACCACAGAGCAGGATCCGGGCTTCTGGGTGCTGGCGGCGGGCAATAGCGGCCACTACAGCCAAGTTACCGCAATCCATCGCGCAATAGACGGTCGCCCCGCTCGCCAGGTGAACGGATAGCCCGGTGGAGTAACCCTCCACCACGGCCACCAGCTCCCCGCCCTCGATGCGGTGAAAGGCCCCGGCCTTGCGCCCCCCGGCCAGATAGCTTTTGCCGCCCCGATCATCAATGAGTTGAACGTTCACCAGCTCGCCCGCCTCATCGATCAACGGCACTACCAGCGAACCAGCGGGGAAAGTCATCGCCCCCACGGCGATCACCTGCCGGTTAAGCGCTCCACAGGGCCAGCGCAGGCGTTTGTGTACCAGATAGGGGGCTTGGCCCGGCTCACAGCTTCGCATGATGGCAGCGGCTCGTCTGGCGGCCTTCTGGCGTAGTTGCTCGGCCTGCTTAGCGTCCGCCTCGGCTCTGGCTTGCTGTTGCTGGTGGATGCGCTCCCGTTCGGCAGGATCAAGCCCACCAGCAGACAGACCCACCAAGGGGGCGAGCAGCTCGGCGACCTCCTTGGGTGGCTTGCCGGTTACCTTGCTAACCAGATCCAGCCCATCGCCAGCGCCGCACTGGTTACATATCCAGGTACCGCGCCCGCCCTTGTCATCAAGCCGGAATCGGTCGCTCCCGCCACAGACAGGGCAAGGGCCATGCTTGCCACGGGATGGGGTGTCGATACCCACAGCGGCCAGCAGCTCGGGCCAGTTGCCACAGGCGGCGGCCACCACTTCAGACACAAAGCGGGGGCCAGTCACCCCCCTGATCGCCGTGGTCATAGGTCACCCCCGATCAGCACGGCCACCAGCTCCTTGAAGGCCCGATCATCCAAACCGGCTTTCAGTTCACGGGCCTGCTTGGCAGTGACGGCAACGGCTGCCCCCTTGGTCTGCTCAATGAACCTGTCCCGGTCAGATCGCCAGTCAAAGGCGCTCAGGCTGCCCAGTTGGGAGCGTTTGCCGGTGTACGGGTTGGCGGTGCCGGTGAAGGTGGGCGGGGTGCTACCGGCTGCCCATGCGAAGTAGATCATGCCTCGCCCCCCTTATTGGTTGGCTGGTGGGGGTACTCATCAGGCAGGTTGATCAGTGTCACCATAACCAGCTTGCCATCCACTATCCGGCGTACCCGGCGCAGGGATAGCCCGGCCAGTTCGGCCACCAGCTCGGCGCGGGTGCCTTTCCTCTTGGGGGTGTTCATGCCTTGCCCCCCCGCTGGTGGTCTGCCGCAAGCTCGGCGGTCTCCTGTGCCAGCGGGATCTTGGTATGGGCGGTTCATGCGGACACCCCCTTGCTCGGGGTGCGGGACAAAAACACCAGGGGCAGACCGGCCAGCGCAGAACGAGCTTGTGCTTCGTTGTTGGCAACGGCGGAAATGGTGCGGATACGGCGTAGGTCTGCCAAACGGCAGGTACGGGAATGCTGGATCAGGAAGGTGTAGATCATGGCCGGTACTCTCTTTCGGGTTAGTGAGTCGGCCATGCTGCAAATTGGATGCGGCATGGCGTCAACTACCCCCGAAAGAAGGCGGGCCTTATTCACCCTTGCGGGCTTATTGGGGCCTCTCAACCATACCGCAAAAGCGGGTACACTCCCGCCGTGATCGGCGTGAATGTGAAGTTCGTTTGTGCGCTGGCCTGGGGTAGTAGCCCAGATGGCAGGCACAAAAAAACCGCTAAATGTCGGCTGCGGGGCACCGCTTTCGGGAGTAGTTCTGCTGGGGTTAGTAGCCCCAACGGTTAAGATCGTACCGTGTCGCACGGTATCAGGCAACCCCGCCCGGCTGATTTTGGGCAAGGCTTCGCCCTGGGCAGTGAGCCCATCGGTATTCATGGTCATGGGGTATCCCTTATGCGGCGGGCTTGTGGCCGGACTGAATGGGGAAGGCGGCCAAATAGCGGGCGATCTGCTCCCGGCTCAACGGGACGGCCCCGCGCTGCTTGCGCTTGAGGTTCACCAGCTCGGCAGCCTTGCGGGCCTCGGCACGGTCGGCCAGCCAGTAACGCTTGATCCGGGCGAACCCGCCCCCGCTGTGCTGGTGGCTGAAATACTCATCCGAGATGCGTACCCCGTGCTGGCGGCGCAGTTCGCTGATGGAGTTTCGTGGGTTCAGATCATGCAAGCCTGCCAGCGCAGACAGGGAGCTGATCCCATTGGTGCCGTTCTCCACCAGGTGAAGGGCCACCAGCTCCAACTTGGTGGCAGCGCTGGTGGGCGCGGTGGTAACATCGGTGTGGGTGATTGGGGTCGTGCCGTTCTGCGGTGCGGCCTTTTCTTTTTCTGTCATGTCGCCCCCTATGCCGCGTGCGGGTTGTTGCGCTCAGCAATGCGGCTGGCAATCCAGGCATCGACCTCGCATTCAACAAGGGCCACACAGCGGGCGCTCAGGCGGACAGTCCGGGGGAAACGGCCAGCGGCCATCAGGTCATAGATGGTGGTCTTGCTCAGTCCGGTTTTCTGCATGACCTCGCGGATACGGATCAAGCGGGCATTGGTGGGAGTGTGGTTTTCCATGTGTTCTCCATGTTCGTCGGTGCAGCGTGGCTAAGGCCAACATGGTCGATTGTGAGGCTTTGATATTTCTTCGCATCCGAGATCCAGGCAGAAAATATTTCGGTGAAATCTGAGCGGTAAATATTTCGGTGAAATCTGTGCTGATAATTTTTCGGTGGATTGATCGCCGGTCATAAAAAACCCGGCGTTATTGCCGGGTTACGATGTAGCGTCACAGCCATTCGTCACGAACTAGCCGCTCACCGTTCTGTTTGCCATCCCTTCCCGTCTGCTTTAGCCACAGGCTCACCATGTCCTGATAGTCATGGTTGGCAAAGCCAAGGGCAAAGGGTATCCGGGTATCTGTCAGGTGTTTGCCGCTGACAAATGCCTCTGGAAATAGCACTCTTGATAGCTGCTCTGCGCTGTATTCAAACCCCTCATGCTTTGCCCACAAGACCAGATCGAGCATAGGGATCACGTTATATTCGATGATTCGTTTGATGGTGCCGGGGCCTATGGCTCCTATCTCACGCTTGGCAGGTTCTGGTATGCCTTTTCGCTCGCGTAAAACAGGCAACATATCTGCCAGGCTTTGAAGGATTTCTTTATCGGTGTAGCTGTGGAGATTGATTAGGCAATCAATCTCCCCCTTGACCAGCTTGATCGGTTCATACACTTCGTTGGGTGCTTGGCCTCTGCTGATATCAGCAAGGATGGGGGCTCCTGCGAACCTCCCTTCCCTATAGAGCATCAGGTCATTGGCATAATGGATAGCTTCGATGATGTCGGAGGGCGCAGACCCGTCATGTAGCCGCCCAACTTGCGGTAATTCATGCTCAATGTATTTGGCTTGGTACAGCCTTGAAATGCCATTGACGCCCTTAACTCTCAGTATGACTTCATGAATTAAATCCCTATTAGTCATGCAGGGAATAAACCCATAGTCAGTCAAATTGAACCATTGGGGTAAGGGATGAATTTTGGTCGGCCTTCTCGCCATAGTGCAGCTCTCTCACTATCAGCCTGAATTGGGTGCCGGGTCAGGCGGGAGGCTGGCCCCGCTCTTCGATTGGCCGATCTAGGCCCGGCAGTTCGGTAGCTGGTGGCCGTCAGTCGCCCACCACCTTCAATGCTTTAAAGCCGCTCGCCATTGACAGGCTGCCTTGGCTGGCCTGCTCGATATGTTCACTCCACCAGCCCATCATGATCACCCGCTGCTCGAAGTAGTCCGACCGGTTATAGGCGCGGCGGATCTCGTTGTCGTCGGCGTGGGATAGCGCCGCCTCGATGGCGTCAGGGTTAAAGCCCTGCTCGTTGAGGGTGGTGCTCCCCAGCGAGCGAAGTCCGTGGGCCACCAGCCGCCCGCCATAGCCAAGCCGCCTTAACGCCGCGTTGGCGCTCTGGTCGTTGATGTGTCCCATGGGGTCACGGTAGCCGGGGAACACAAAGGGGCGGTGACCGCTGATAGGCTTCATCCGCTCCAGCAGGGCAAGGGCTTGCGGGGTGAGTGGAACCCGGTGGGGGCGCTCCATCTTCATCCGGTCGGCGGGGATGTTCCACACCTTAGCCTCGAAGTCGATCTCGTCCCAGCGGGTGCCAGCCGATTCACCAGGGCGAACCAGTGTGTGAAGGCTCCACTCAATCTGACAACGGGTGGTGGGGTCTATCCGCCCGCTCGCAATGTCGGCCATCAGCCCTGGCAGTTCGTTTGGCTTGAGGGTGGGCATGTTCGTCTTGGTGGGCGTCTTGAAGACCTTGCGAATGGCAGAGCAGGGGTTCGCTTCCAGCAGACCATGGTTCACGCAGTAGTTCATGATCTCGTTGATCTGGCGGCACAGGCGATGAAGGGTATCAAGAATGCCGGAGGCCTCCACCGGGCGCAGCACCTCGATCACCCTAGGGGCGCGGATCTGGTCGATGGGGATAGCGCCGATGAAGGGAAGCACATCAGGGCGAGATCGTGAACATTTTGTTAAAAATTAAAAATAGTTTTTTGCCTACAAAACAAATACTTATAGGCCTGTGATATGCAGTTAACTTTATAGTCAGGATCGCCTTCACACTTTTTAATCGTC
>NZ_PQLN01000090.1:0-17256 GCF_002919855.1 Aeromonas sp. ASNIH8
GCAGTTGTCATAAGCTCGGAGCGAAGCATTTACCAAGGCATCTTGCTGAATACTGCTTCCGGTTTAATCATCGTTTTGACCTCAAGAGTATGTTTGTTGAATTGGGGCATGCAGTCGTGGCAAGCCCGCCGATGCCATATCGGCTCTTGAAGCTGGCTGAGGGTCATGGGTAATCAGGAAGATTTATTTTTTATGTCTTTGACATTTGCATCACTGTCGTGGCAAAAATAATTTAACAGTCAGTAACATAGGTATGTCACTTACTGCTTCTTCCCGCACGAGGATCGGGAAGCTCCCGCACAAACTTAAACCAATGATGGCGATGGATTACTGGGGGCTGTTGACTAGGCTTAAGAGGTAAACAGAACAAAAGTAGTGATCCACTCTTTTTCAGGGCAAGCGACTATAACGAGGGCTAAGTTATGGGCATCTTCGAGCACTATCAACAGCGGTATGAGAAGGCCAGAGAGGAGGAGTACAGCATCCAGGAGTTTCTGGATATGTGCAAACAGGACAAATCCTGCTACGCCTCTGCCGCCGAACGTCTGCTGACCGCCATCGGCGAGCCGGAAATGATCGACACCTCGACCAATCCACGTCTCAGCCGTCTCTTTTCCAACCGCGTCGTCGCGCGTTATCCCGCTTTCAAAGACTTCTATGGCATGGAAGAAGCCATCGAACAGATTGTCTCCTATCTCAAACATTCCGCTCAGGGTCTGGAAGAGAAGAAACAGATCCTCTATCTGCTCGGACCGGTTGGCGGCGGTAAATCCTCGCTGGCAGAGAAACTCAAATCCCTGATGCAAAAAGTGCCCATCTATCGCATCAAGGGCTCACCAGTGAATGATCACCCCTTCTGCCTGTTTGACATCGACGAAGATGGCGAAATCCTCGAGAAGGAGTACGGCATCCCTCGCCGTTATCTGCGCCCCATCATGTCTCCCTGGGTCGCCAAGCGCCTTCACGAGTTTGGCGGCGACATCACCAAGTTCAAGGTGGAGAAGGTGAACCCCTCCATCCTCGATCAGATCGCCATCGCCAAAACCGAACCGGGGGACGACAACAACCAGGACATCTCCTCCTTGGTCGGCAAGGTCGATATCCGCATGCTGGAACACTTCGCCCAGGATGATGCCGATGCTTACTCCTACTCCGGTGCGCTATGCAAGGCAAACCAGGGGATGATGGAGTTCGTCGAGATGTTCAAGGCCCCCATCAAGGTGCTGCACCCGCTGCTGACGGCGACGCAAGAGGGGAACTACAACGGTACCGAAGGGCTCTCCGCCCTCCCCTTCGACGGCATCCTGCTGGCCCACTCCAACGAATCCGAGTGGCAGCAGTTCCGCAACAACAAGAACAACGAAGCCTTCCTCGACCGTGTTTACATCGTCAAGGTGCCCTACTGCCTGCGCGTCTCGGAAGAGGTGAAGATCTATGAAAAACTGCTGTTCAACAGCGAGCTGACCGAGGCCAAATGCGCACCGGGTACTCTGGAGTTGCTGGGCCAGTTCTCGGTGCTGTCGCGGCTCAAGGAGCCGGAAAACTCCAGCCTCTATTCCAAGATGCGAGTCTATGACGGCGAGAGTCTCAAAGACACGGATCCCAAAGCGAAAAGCTATCAGGAGTACCGGGATTATGCGGGGGTTGACGAGGGCATGAACGGCCTTTCCACCCGTTTCGCGTTCAAGATCCTCTCCCGTGTCTTCAACTTCGACCACGCGGAAGTGGCAGCCAACCCGGTGCACCTCTTCTATGTGCTGGAGCAGCAGATAGAGCGCGAGCAGTTCCCGCAAGAGCTGCACGATCGCTATCTGGAGTTCATCAAGGGTTACCTGACTCCGCGCTACGTCGAGTTCATCGGCAAGGAGATCCAGACCGCCTACCTCGAGTCGTATTCAGAGTACGGTCAGAACATCTTCGATCGCTACGTCACCTACGCCGACTTCTGGATCCAGGATCAGGAGTATCGTGACCCAGAAACCGGCCAGCTGTTTGACAGAGCGTCTCTCAACAGCGAGCTGGAGAAAATTGAAAAACCTGCCGGGATCAGCAACCCGAAAGATTTCCGCAACGAAATCGTCAACTTCGTGCTGCGTGCCCGGGCCAACAATGCAGGCCGTAACCCCAACTGGACCAGTTACGAGAAGCTGCGCACCGTGATCGAGAAGAAGATGTTCTCCAACACGGAAGAGCTGCTGCCGGTTATCTCCTTCAACAGCAAAACCTCGGCTGAGGAGCAGAAGAAGCACGATAACTTTGTCGAACGGATGATGGAGAAAGGCTACACACGTAAACAGGTGCGGCTGCTCTCCGAGTGGTATCTCAGGGTACGCAAGTCATCCTGACCCTGCCGTGTTCAAGGGGGAGTTATGGCGCATTTTATCGACCGCAGGCTCAACGGCAAAAACAAAAGCGCTGTCAATCGGCAGCGCTTCATCCGCCGCTACAAGAAGCAGATAAAACAAGCGGTCTCGGATGCTGTCTCCAAGCGCAGCATTCAGGACGTGGACAAGGGTGAGAGCATCAGCATCCCGACCAAGGACATCGGGGAACCCCATTTTCATCAGGGTCATGGCGGCAAACGGGAGATGGTGCATCCAGGCAACGACCAGTTCGTATCTGGTGACAAGATTGACCGGCCCAAAGGGGGTGGCGGCGGCCAAGGGAGTGGCGAGGGCCAGGCTTCGGATCAAGGAGAGGGAGTCGATGATTTCGTCTTCCAGATCTCCAAGGACGAGTACCTGGACTTGCTGTTCGAGGATCTGGAGCTGCCGCGGCTGCAAAAGACCCAGCTCAACCAGCTGATGGAGATGAAGACCTATCGGGCCGGCTACACCTCCAACGGGGTGCCTGCCAACATCAACGTGGTGCGCTCCCTGCAAAATTCGCTGGCGCGGCGCATGGCGCTGCAGGCAGGCAAGAAACGTCAGTTGTGTGAACTGGAGGAGCGCCTGGCCCAGCTGGCTTGCGAGCCCAACGACCATTTCGCCGAAATGGCGCAACTTGAAAAAGAGATCAGGGAGCTGAAACGACGCATCGATGCGGTCCCCTTTATCGACACCTTCGACCTCAAATTCAACAACTTTGTCAAACGGCCCGTCCCCTCGAGCCAGGCGGTGATGTTCTGCCTGATGGACGTCTCCGGTTCCATGGATCAGGCTACCAAGGAGATGGCCAAGCGTTTCTATATCCTGCTTTATCTATTCCTGAGCCGGACTTACAAGAATGTCGAGGTGGTCTACATCCGCCACCACACCCAGGCCAAGGAGGTGGACGAGCACGAGTTCTTCTACTCCCAGGAGACCGGCGGCACCATCGTCTCCAGTGCGCTCAAGATGATGAACGACATCATCAACGAACGTTATCCCGCCAACCAGTGGAACATCTATGCGGCGCAGGCCTCTGATGGTGACAACTGGGCCGATGACTCACCCCAGTGCAGGGAGATCCTGATGCGCGACATCATGCCGCGGGTGCGTTACTACTCCTACATCGAGATCACTACCCGCGCCCACCAGACCCTGTGGCACGAATATGAGGCGGTGGCAGAGCAATACGCCCACTTCGCCATGGAGCACATTCGCAAGGTCGAGGACATTTATCCGGTGTTCCGGGAATTGTTCAAGAAGCAAGCGGCTTGAGGGATCACATATGGTAGAAACCGCAAGAAAGATAGCGCCGCTGGACGATGGTCCTGACTGGAACTTCGATCTGCTGGAGCTTTATCACCAGGAGATAGCCCGGGTCGCCAAATTCTATCGGCTCGACACCTATCCCAACCAGATCGAGGTGATCACTGCAGAGCAGATGATGGATGCCTACTCCAGTGTCGGCATGCCCATCGGTTATCAACACTGGTCATTCGGCAAGCGCTTTATCCACACCGAGCGCAACTACAAGCGCGGCCAAATGGGACTGGCCTACGAGATCGTCATCAACTCGGACCCCTGCATCGCCTATCTGATGGAAGAGAACACCATGCCGATGCAGGCGCTGGTCATGGCCCACGCCTGCTATGGTCACAACTCCTTCTTCAAGAACAACTATCTGTTCAAGGCCTGGACCGATGCCTCCTCCATCATCGACTACCTGTTGTTTGCCAAGAACTACATCACCGAGTGCGAGGAAAAACACGGCATCGATGCGGTGGAGAAACTGCTTGACTCCTGCCATGCCCTGATGAACTTCGGGGTGGATCGTTACAAGCGGCCCCAGAAGATTTCTCTGGCCGAGGAGAAACGGCGCCAGAAGGCGCGGGAAGATTATCTGCAAACCCAGGTCAATGAGCTGTGGCGTACCCTGCCCAAGCAGCACAAGATTGCCGGGGTGGAAGACAGGCGCTATCCTGCCGAGCCTCAGGAGAACATCCTCTATTTCATCGAAAAGAATGCCCCCCTGCTCGAGCCCTGGCAGCGCGAGGTGGTGCGTATCGTGCGCAAGATCAGTCAGTACTTCTACCCGCAGAAGCAGACGCAGGTGATGAACGAGGGCTGGGCCACCTTCTGGCACTACACCATTCTCAACCACCTCTATGACGAGGGAAAAATCAGCGATCGCTTCATGCTGGAGGTACTGCACAGCCACACCAACGTGGTCTATCAGCCCCCCTACAACAGCCGGTATTACTCGGGGATCAACCCCTACGCCCTTGGCTTTGCCATGTTCACGGACCTGCGTCGCATCTGCGAACACCCGACCGAGGAGGACAGATACTGGTTCCCCGATTACGCTGGCACCAACTGGGTCGAGACATTGCATTTCGCCATGCAGAACTTCAAGGACGAAAGCTTCATCAGCCAGTTCCTCAGTCCCAAGGTGATGCGCGACATGAAGCTCTTTGCCATCGATGACGACGATCTGAAGAACTACCTCAAGGTGTCCGCCATTCACAATGAAGAGGGCTACCGACTGGTGCGTAGCACCCTGTCCGCTCAATACAACCTGAGCAACCTGGAGCCCAACATTCAGGTCTACAACGTGGCAGTGAAAGGCGATCGCTCCCTGACCCTGCGCTATGTTCCCCACAACCGCATCCCCCTTGGCGAGTCACGCCACGAGGTGCTCAAGCATCTGCATCAGCTGTGGGGCTTCGATGTGGTGCTGGAGCAGGACAATGGCGAGCTATCCGCAGATATCATCGGCCGTTGTCCGGACCGCAAGAGCATGACCTGACGTCAGTGCCGGGCATAAAAAAACGCGCCATCAGGCGCGTTTTTCTTGGATCAGGGCAATCAGTTGTCACACAGGTTGCTTGGCATGTCCTGACGCAGACGGGTCCAAAGCTTGCCAGACTCGATGCCGTACTGGCGTACCGTCATGAACACGGCTTCGTGATCCTTGGTTTCGGCCAGCTTGCGCAGCGTCTTGTAGTAGGCATCTGCGGTTTCCCGCGCCTGTTTGTCCGAGAAGTAGTAGCGGCCAACCCGGCTGTACAAGCCCTTGAAACCGTTGAGAATCAAGGCATAGATGGGGTTGCCCGAGGCAAATGAAAGCTGGTGATGCAAACGGTAGTCGAAGTCCGCATAGGCCTCGGCCGTGTTCTCCACATCATCGGCACCCCGCAAGATCTCGGCGGCCTGTTCCGGGTTGTTGCGAATGGCGCCACGGATGAAGATGGTGCAGATGTTGGTCCGGGCGGAGAGCAGCTGTGCCACCAGATCCGGCACCTTGTCCTGATCGAGACGTGCCAGTGTCTCCAGAATGTTGAGACCGGAGGTTTCCCAGAAATTGTTGACCTTGGTCGGTTTGCCATGCTGGATGGTGAGCCAGCCATCACGGGCAAGGCGCTGCAACACTTCACGCAAGGTAGTGCGAGTCACGCCGATCAATTCGGACAGCTCGCGCTCCGCCGGCAGAATGGATCCAGGAGGAAAGCGATTGTTCCAGATGGACTCGATGATGTATTCCTCGGCAAACCCGGCAGGGCTTTGCGCTTTAATGACCATGTAATGACTCTGTTGTAGTGCGTAAAAAGGCCCCCGAATAATAGCAAAGCCGGTCATGCTGGCAAGCAGAAGGTCGGTCCTCTGCTCACATTACCCCGATCTTTTTGTTAAAAATATGTATACAGCAACAAGTGGGGAGTCAACCAACACCAAATGATGGGGATATAAGCGTTTGCTCGCTGGGCAAGTTCGGCGAGCTTATTTATAGTTATCGCTCCCTTGATTAAAATCATGTGCAATCAATCTGATACAGGTGAATATCCGGATGTTCGGCTCGGGTCGGGCTCGACTGCATAGACGCAGATATCAACAACAGAACAGAGAACCATCATTATGCCAATCAGCCTAGGGCGCGCGTTTACAAAGAACTTTTTGGGCAATGCTCCGCGATGGTACAAAATTGCCATCGTTCTATTCCTGCTGATCAACCCGGTCATTTTCTACGTTGATCCCTTCCTGGCCGGCTGGCTGCTGGTTGTCGAGTTCATTTTCACCCTGGCCATGGCCCTCAAGTGCTATCCGCTGCAACCGGGCGGACTCCTGGCCATCGAAGCCGTGCTCATCGGCATGACCTCCGCCAACCAGATAAAGCATGAGCTGGTGGCCAATATCGAAGTGCTTCTGCTGCTGGTCTTCATGGTGGCCGGCATCTACTTCATGAAGCAGTTGCTGCTCTACGTCTTTACCAAGATGCTGGTGCGCATCCACTCCAAAACGTTGCTTTCTCTCGCCTTCTGCCTGGTGTCTGCCTTCCTCTCCGCGTTCCTTGATGCCCTGACCGTGATCGCCGTGGTCATCAGCGTCGCCACCGGCTTCTACGCCATCTACCACAAGGTGGCCTCCCGGGATGAGTCCGGCAATCTGCATCATGATGACGAAGAGATTGACGAGCTCTCCCGCCAGCATCTGAACGAGTTTCGTGCTTTCCTGCGCAGCCTGATGATGCACGCCGCCATCGGTACCGCCCTGGGGGGCGTCTGCACCCTGGTCGGCGAACCCCAGAACCTCATCATCGGTGAACAGGCCGGGTGGCACTTCGGTGAATTTGCCATTCGCATGGCACCAGTCACCATTCCGGTCTTCATCTGCGGCCTGCTGACCTGCATCCTGGTCGAAAAATTCCGCTGGTTCGGTTATGGCGCCCGCTTGCCCGAGCCCGTGCGTCACATCATGGAATCCTACGAGCGCGACGAAGACGCACAACGTACCCCGCAGGACAAGGCCAAGCTGATCGTCCAGGCGCTGATTGCCACCTGGCTTATCACGGGTCTTGCCCTCCATCTGGCTGCAGTTGGGCTGATCGGCCTGACGGTCATCGTGCTCGCGACGGCGTTCACCGGCGTGACTGAAGAACACGCGCTTGGCAAGGCATTCCAGGAGGCTTTGCCATTCACCGCCCTGCTCACCGTCTTTTTCAGCGTGGTGGCGGTCATCATCGATCAACAGCTGTTCAAGCCGGTGATCCAGTGGGTACTGGCGGCCAAGCCGGAGGATCAGCTTGCCCTCTTCTACCTAGCAAACGGTCTGCTCTCCATGGTCAGTGACAACGTCTTCGTCGGCACCGTCTACATCAACGAGGTGAAGACCGCCCTGATCAACGGCGCCATCAACCGGGAGCATTTTGATCTGCTGGCCGTGGCCATCAACACGGGCACCAACCTGCCGTCGGTCGCCACCCCCAATGGCCAGGCCGCATTCCTGTTCATGCTCACCTCGGCCCTCGCTCCCCTGCTGCGCCTCTCTTATGGCCGTATGGTCTGGATGGCGCTGCCCTATACCCTGGTGCTGGGGCTTGTCGGCTTTTTCTCCGTGGAACTGCTCCTCGGTCCTGCAACCGAATGGTTCTATCAGGCAGGGTGGTTGCTGGATCATGGGGCACTGCCACTGCCCACCCCGTCCACACACTGATCATGAAAGGGGCTGTTCGGCCCCTTTCTTTTCAGATGGGACTCTGCTCTAATTCAGCCACTATTTTTCTCTGAGAGATCAATCATATGATCGAGTATCTTCGCCGCATTGCCAGTCATCGTCTGGCCTGGGGATTGCTGGCAGCCTCCGCTTTCGCGCTGGAACTCTGCGCCCTCTTCTTCCAGCACGTGTTGGGTTTGCACCCTTGCGTGATGTGCATTTATGAACGTATCGCCCTCCTCGGCGTACTCACGGCCGGCCTCCTCGGCATGGTCGCGCCAGAGCGCTGGTACCTGCGCTGGAGTGCCATGCTCCTGTGGGGTTACAGCGCCTTCTGGGGCCTGAAACTGGCGCTCAAGCATGTGGATTACCAGATGAACCCCTCCCCCTTCAACGTATGCGAGGGATTTGTTGACTTCCCTGCCTGGGCACCACTGGATAAGTGGGTTCCCTGGATGTTCTACCCGGACGGCGACTGCAGCGAGATCAGCTGGCAGTTCCTCGGTTTCTCCATGCCGCAGTGGCTCGTGGTCATCTTTGCCGCCTATCTGCTGGTGTTCGTCATCGTGGCTGCTGGCAACCTGATAAAAGGGCGCTGCTGCAACTAGTTCGTCACTCGACCCTAAGAAGGGAGCCCATGGCTCCCTTTTTATTTCCTCTTTATCGCCTCACGACCCCATGCCCAGAGGGCCGGATCTCCTTCTCCCTGTTCTGCCAATGAAGTGGCTGCCTGCGGGTGTGCATCATCGTAACAGGCCACAAGCGGGTCAAAGGGCGCAGCAGCGACCTGCCACTCGGCCTACCAACAAGAAGGGAGCCATCGGCTCCCTTCTTTCATGTCGTGCACGGCGATGTCACGCGCCTTCGGAGGTAGCCTTGCTGGCACTTCTCCTGGCCTTCACCATGCCGATCACCATGGGCAACAAGGAGACCGCGATGATGCCGAAGATGAGCAGGGTAAAGTTGTGGCGCACTACCGGCAGATTGCCAAAGAAGTGGCCGGCATAGACGAAGGAGAGCACCCACAAGAGCCCCCCCACCAGGTTGAACGCCAGGAAGCGGGGATAGGTCATGGCCCCCATGCCCGCCACGAAGGGGGCGAAGGTGCGCACTATGGGCAGGAAGCGGGTGATGATGATGGTCTTGCCGCCATGCTTGGCATAGAAGGCATGGGTCTTGACCAGATAGTCCCGGCGAAAGATTTTGGAATCGGGGTTGCGAAACAGCTGCTCACCGAAGAAGTGGCCTATGGTGTAGTTCACCACGTTGCCGAGCACCGCGGCGATGATCAGCACGGCGGCTAGGGTGTGCACGTCCAACACGCTGCCCACGGTGAGGGCACCTGCAGCAAACAACAGGGAGTCCCCCGGCAGGAAGGGAGTCACCACCAGCCCGGTTTCACAGAAGATGATGAGAAACAGGATGGCGTATACCCAGACGCCATAGTTCTCGAACAGCTCTTTCAGATGCACGTCAACGTGCAGAATAAAGTCGATGGCAAAGAGGATCAGATCCATTTTTTGGTACCCATGAAGTGAACGGCGTGGAGTCTACGCCAATGAGACCTGGCTCACAATCTCCCCATGGTCCCCTTTTTCGAATCCCATGAAGGGAGTCATTCAGTCCCCCCTTCTTTTCCCCTCTCCCTGAACGTAGGCTTCTGCTCACTCGGCCTTGTCCAGAGCGGCCAGCACCTCGCCGGGCAAGCATTTCTCCCAGCCCCACAAGAGGAGCAGCAACAAGGTAGCGTCGTCGAGCCAGCCAAGGAGAGGCACCACATCGGGGACAACGTCCACCGGGCTGATGCCATAGAGCAGAATAAGGATCACCAGCCCCTTCGCCCACCAGGGCGTGCCTGGGTGGCGAAAGCCTTGATAGAGGCGGCGCAAACGCCGCCAGATGAGCCAGCGTCTGGTGCTCATGACTCGATCAGCTCGCCGCGCAGCCGCTGGATCTGATCCCGCAGCGCCGCCGCCTGTTCGAACTCCAGATCCCGCGCATGCTGGAACATCTGCTCTTCCATCCGCTTGATCTCCTTGCTGATCTCGCTGGCAGAGCGGGCATGGTACTCCCCTTGCGGTTCGGCAGCCTTGCGACTCCCCTTGCCCGCCTTGCCCGCCGTGCGGCTGCCCCCCATGTCCATCACATCGCCGATGGCCTTGTTGAGCCCCTTCGGCACGATGCCGTGTTCCAGGTTGTGGGCGTGTTGCAGGGCGCGGCGCCGCTCGGTCTCTTCGATCGCCACCTTCATGGAGTTGGTGATGGTATCCCCGTAAAGGATCACCTTGCCGTTGAGGTTACGTGCCGCCCGGCCGATGGTCTGAATGAGGGAGCGGGTGGAGCGCAGGAAGCCCTCTTTATCCGCATCCAGAATGGCCACCAGGGAGACTTCCGGCATGTCGAGGCCTTCGCGCAGCAGGTTGATGCCCACCAGGACATCGAACTTGCCAAGGCGCAGGTCGCGGATGATTTCCACCCGCTCCACGGTATCAATGTCCGAGTGCAGATAGCGCACCCGTACCTCGTGATCTGCCAGGTATTCGGTCAAGTCCTCCGCCATCCGCTTGGTCAGTGTCGTGACCAGCACCCGCTCCTCCACGGCGACCCGCTTGCGGATCTCGGAGAGCAGGTCGTCCACCTGGGTGGTGACCGGACGCACCTCGATCTCGGGGTCCAGCAGGCCGGTGGGACGCACCACCTGTTGCACCACGTCACCGCCGGACTTCTCCAGCTCGTAGGGACCCGGGGTCGCCGAGACGAACACCGTCTGGGGCATCAGCGCCTCGAACTCGTCGAACTTGAGGGGCCGGTTGTCCAGCGCCGAGGGAAGCCGGAAGCCGTACTCCACCAGGGTCTCCTTGCGGGATCTGTCCCCTTTGAACATGGCGCCGATCTGCGGCACCGTGACGTGGGATTCGTCGATGATGAGCAGGCCGTCCCCCGGCAGGTAGTCAAACAGGGTGGGTGGCGGCTCACCCGGCGCGCGACCGGAGAGGTAGCGGCTGTAGTTCTCGATACCGGAGCAGTAGCCCAGCTCCTGCATCATCTCCATGTCGAACTGGGTGCGCTGGCTGATGCGCTGCTCCTCCACCAGCTTGTTGAGGCTCATCAACTGCTCACGCCGCCCCTTGAGCTCCTCCTTGATGTGCTCGATGGCACCCAGAATGGTCTCCCGCGGGGTGGCGTAGTGGGTCTTGGGGTAGATGGTGTAACGCACCACCGTCTGCTCGATGGCGCCGGTCAAGGGATCGAACAGGGAGAGGCGTTCTACCTCTTCATCAAACAGCTCCACCCGCAGGGCCAGCTTGTCCGATTCGGCGGGGTAGATGTCGATCACCTCCCCCCGCACCCGGAAGGTGCCGCGCTGGAAGGCCATGTCGTTGCGGGTGTACTGCAGTTCGGCGAGGCGGCGCAGGATATCCCGCTGATTGATCACGTCCCCCACTTTGAGGTGCAGCATCATGCTGAGGTAGGCCTGGGGATCCCCCAGACCATAGATGGCCGATACCGAGGCGACGATCACCACGTCGCGCCGCTCCAGCAGCGCCTTGGTGGCTGACAGCCGCATCTGCTCAATGTGATCGTTGATGGAGGCATCCTTCTCGATGAAGGTGTCCGTGGTCGGCACATAGGCTTCGGGCTGGTAGTAATCGTAATAAGAGACGAAATACTCCACCGCGTTGTCGGGGAAGAACTCCTTCATCTCCCCATAGAGCTGGGCCGCCAGGGTCTTGTTGGGGGCCAGGATCATGGTGGGACGATTAAGAGTCGCGATGACGTTGGCCATGGTAAAGGTCTTGCCCGAACCGGTCACCCCGAGCAGGGTCTGGTGGGCCAGTCCCGACTCGATGCCATCGAGCAGCTGGGCGATGGCCCTCGGCTGATCCCCGGCGGGTTGAAACTGGCTGGCCAACTGGAATAACTTGCTCATGACGACTCCCGGCAAAAAACGGCAAGGGTGCAGTGTACCCCGAGTTGAAGGAGCTGGGTATCCGCTCACCCTCCCTGATGGCTATTGACCCCGAAATACGACCTCTGTATGATGCACCTCCTTGCCTGATGTTCCCCCGTAGTTCAGTCGGTAGAACGGCGGACTGTTAATCCGTATGTCACTGGTTCAAGTCCAGTCGGGGGAGCCAATTCCTCACCATCTCGGTGCAAGTTATCCACTTTAGTGCTTTCCTCTTCCAATTTTAATGCACAAGCCCTCCCCTGCGGCCTGACTCCCTTTTGATCTCCCGTTACTGACCAGCAGCGTTTTGTTCTGCTGCGTATAACTATTTGATTTTTATAGAAACAATTTATTGCAGGTATTTTTTGAACAGTCCTTGCAGCCCAGTATTGGCGCGGCTTTCAGCCTGATCGCCAAGTTTCATAAACAGGGTTATCCACAGTTTCTGTGGGTAACTTGACCAAAGCCACGGTTCATCTGGGCTGGCAGCCATTGTCCCCGGTTTGCGATGGCTGCCCCCGCTCTTCCCCATTTTCTGCTGTTTTTCCCTTCCCCCCTAAATGGGATGAATCGACTCGCGGTGCTGCCTGTGGGGGATTTTTTTCGCTATGCCGCGTCCTGCGGGTCAGACCTCGCCGGATGAGTCATGAGTCTCTTTTGTTACCCTTCAATTTCCTCAGTGGAAAATGCTGAAAAACATGCCCGTTTGCTCCCCATGCAGCAAGTAATAAATTGTCCACAGGAGCGTCATCCCCTCTCTGCTCAACAGCATATTTCACTCATTGACAGCGGGCCTTGCAGCGTAAAATAGAGGTGTTTTCCCCAGCCCCCCCCTCGCATCCCTATCTTCATCGAAGAGACCAGCACTTAACTGGCTGTTAATCCGCTTTGGCGCTTCTTTCTTGATACAGGATCCGGCACAATATCGGCCTCACTTTTATCCTCGGTTTTTCCGGGCATGACCATAGATTTCGTGACACTGCTACATCAAAGCGACTCCCTGCTGCTGTTCGTGGTACTAGCCTTCGGGCTGCTGCTGGGCAAGGTACGCATCGGCAACTTCCAGATAGGCAACACCATAGGCGTGCTCTTCACCGCCCTGCTGTTTGGCCAGATGGGATTCCAGTTTTCCACCTCCACTGAAAACGTCGGCTTCATGCTGTTCATCTTCTGTGTGGGAATTGAAGCGGGGCCGCACTTTTTCAGCGTCTTCCTTCGCGACGGCATCCACTACATCACCCTGACCCTGGTGATCCTGCTGTCGGCCCTGCTGCTGACCGTGGGGCTCGCCAAGTTCTTTAATCTGGGGCCCGGCATGGCCGCCGGCATTCTGGCAGGTTCCCTCACCTCCACGCCGGCCCTGGTGGGGGCGCAGGACGCCCTGCGAAGCGGATTGCTCAACCTGCCCCACCAGACCGACATGCAGTCGGTGCTGGACAACATGGGCATCGGCTACGCCCTGACCTACCTGGTGGGGCTGGTGGGGCTGATGCTGGTGGTGCGCTACCTCCCCTCCCTGGCCAGGCTGGATCTCAATACCGAAGCGCAGAAGATTGCGCGCGAGCGGGGGCTGTCCGACAGCGAGAGCCGCAAGACCTATCTGCCCATCATCCGCGCCTATCGGGTCGGCCCAGAGCTCGCCGCCTGGATCGGGGGGCGTACCCTGCGGGAGACCGGCATCTATCCCCACACCGGCTGCTATGTGGAGCGCATTCGCCGCAACGGCATCCTGGCGAGCCCCGACGGTGATGCCGTCATTCAGGAAGGGGACGAGATAGCTCTGGTGGGCTACCCCGAGAGCCACGAGAAGCTCGACGTCAACTACCGCAACGGCAAAGAGGTGTTCGATCGCAACCTGCTTGACCTCCAGATCGTCACCGAAGAGATCGTGGTGAAGAACGATGCCGTGGTGGGTCGCCACCTGGTGGAGCTCAACCTCACCGAGAAGGGGTGCTTCCTGAACCGGGTGGTGCGCTCCCAGATCGAGATGCCGTTCGATCGCAATATCATGCTGCAAAAGGGTGACGTGCTGCAGATCAGCGGCGAGAAGCAGCGGGTCAAGCTGCTGGCCAACAAGATCGGCTTCATCAGCATCCACAGCCAGACCACGGATCTGGTGGCCTTTGCCACCTTCTTCGTGCTGGGGCTGCTCATCGGCTCCGTCTCCCTGGTGTTCGGCCAGATAGAGTTCGGCCTCGGCAATGCCGTCGGCCTGCTGCTGGCGGGGATCCTGATGGGCTACCTGCGGGCCAACCACCCCACGGTGGGCTATGTGCCGCCGGGGGCCCTGCGCCTTGCCAAGGATCTCGGGCTCGCTGTCTTCATGGTGAGTACCGGCCTCAAGGCGGGGGGCGGCATCCTTGATCACCTGAGCGAAGTGGGGATGGTGGTGCTCTTCTCCGGCATGCTGGTGACCACCTTGCCGGTGCTGGTAGGCTACCTGTTCGGTGTCTGGGTGCTCAAAATGAACCCAGCCCTGCTGCTCGGCGCCATCACGGGCGCACGTACCTGCGCCCCGGCCATGGACGTGGTGAACGAAGCGGCCAACAGCTCCATCCCGGCGCTCGGCTATGCCGGCACCTATGCGGTGGCCAACGTCATGCTGACCCTGGCGGGCTCCTTCATCATCGGCTTCTGGTTCTAGCCAAACGGGCCCGCAACACGCAGAAAAAGAGGAGCCTCGGGGCTCCTTTTTTCATGGGCGGGCACTCCTGGATGGAATAGTGGAAATCGTGCTATGGGGCCATCTCTATCAAACCCAATAAGCTAAATCACCCACAAGGCGCCACTTACACTCAATAAAACGAGCGAGGTGTAAGTGATGAAACGCGCATGGATGGTCGTGATCTGGTGGTTCTGCTCCCTGACGCCAGCCTGGGGGGCCGAATCCGGCAAGCAGGTGGCCCCCGAGGCAGAGACGGAGAAAAGCGCCCTGAGCTTTGAGGGGGACGAGCTTGCCAGACCCAGGCTGGGAGATCTCGACGTCATGCTGGAGCAGCGCACCATCCGAGTGCTCACCACCTACAACAAGACGGGGTTCTTCATCACCAAGGGCGTGCAGCGGGGCGTCACCTACGATGCCTTCATGTAGGTGGAAAAGCGTCTCAACGAACAGTTGCGCAAGCAAAAGGCGATCAAGCGCCACCTCAAGGTGCACTTCGTCTTCATTCCCGTGGCCCGGGAAGCGCTGCTGAGCTCCCTCATCGAGGGCAAAGGCGACATCGCCGCCGCCAATCTCACCATCACGGACAAGCGCAAGAAGCAGGGTATCGCCTTCACCGATCCCCTGCTTGAAAACGTGCGGGAGCTGCTCGTCTCCGGCCCCCTCTCCCCCAAGGTGGAAAGCGCCGCCGATCTCGGGGGCCAGCGCGTCTTCGTGCGCCCCTCCTCCAGCTACTACGAGTAGCCTCATGGCCTACAACCAGGCCCGCAAGTCGGCGGGAGAGCCCCTCATCGACCTCCAACCCGCCTCGGAGGTACTCGAAGATGAAGATCTGGTGGAGATGGTGAACGCAGGCCTGCTCCCCTTCATCGTCATGGACGAGCACAAGGCCCGCTTCTGGCAAAAGATTTTCCCCGGAATCACCATTCACGACGCCCCCGTGTTCCGGGAAGGGGGCGTCATCGCCTGGGCGGTGCGCAAGGAGAGCCCCCAGTTGCTCGCCATGCTCAACGAGCAGATCAAGGCGCTGCGCGGCAAGGCGACGGGGGATGAGATCCTGGCCCGTTATCTCAAGCAGAACAAGTTCGTCAAAAGCGCCGCCGCCGAGGCGGAGCGCAAGAAATTCCTGCAGGTGGTCGAGCTGTTCCGTGAATATGGCGAACGCTATGACATGGACTGGCTGCTGATGGCGGCCCAGGGCTACCAGGAGTCCGCCCTCAACCATCATGCCCGTAGCCATGTGGGCGCCATCGGCATCATGCAGATCATGCCCGCCACCGGCAAGGGGCTGAAGGTCGGCGACATCCGCCAGCTCGAGCCCAATATTCACAGGGGCGTCAAATACATGCGCTGGATGATCGATCACTACTATGCGGACGAGCCCATGACCGCCCTCGACAAGGCCCTCTTCTCGTTCGCCTCCTACAATGCCGGCCCCGCCCGGGTAGCCAGGCTCCGTGCCGAGGCCAGGAAACGGGGGCTGGATCCCAACGTCTGGTTCCACAATGTCGAGTACGTGGCGGCAGAGAAAATCGGCCCCGAGACGGTCACCTATGTGGGCAACATCTACAAGTACTACATCGCCTACAAGCTGGTGTTGACATCCTCCCCCACCTTAGCGCTTCGCGTCACAGGAGGGGGATTCCCATTACTGGGTGATAGCTGCTCGCGCAGTACCGGGTTCCTGCTTCATCGGGCGGCCTGATTGCACCGCGCCTCCACAGGCTAAAACGGCGTGTCCCGCCGCTAAAATATTGCGAGCGCCGTTCACATCGGCGTTCGCCTCATAACCACACGCAGCGCATTTAAACTGGCTTTGCGTCTGGCGGTTATCCTTCGCAGTATGCCCACAACAGGCGCACTGCTGGCTCGTGTAGGCCGGGTTTATCGCCAACACCTGACCACCTCGCCATGCCTGCTTGTATTCGAGCTGGCGGCGCAGCTCAAACCAGCCCTGATCTAATATCGAACGATTCAGCCCTGATTTTGCCCGGACGTTGCGCCCCGGCTGACTGGTCGTGCCCGCTGCTGATTTTGACATGCTGGCAACCTTCAAATCCTCAATGACGATCATCGCGTGGTTTTTGCTGATAGTCGTTGTGACCTTGTGAAGGTAATCGCGGCGGGTGTTGGCGATATGTGAGTGCAGCCGCTGGATCTTGGCTTTTTGTTTCTTCCAGTTGCTGCTGAACTTTACCTTTTTGCTCAACTGGCGTTGGAGCCTTGCCAGCTTGGTCTGATTGGTTTTGAAGCTGTTGACGGGCTCAAACACCGTGCCATCTGACAGGGTTGCGAGCTTGGCGATCCCCGCATCCAGCCCGACCATTGAGCCGGAGGGGTGAATTGGCTCAAGCGTCTCCTGCTCGACCTGAAAGGAGATATACCAGTGCCCGGCTGCTTGGCTGACGGTCGCGTTTTTAATTTTTCCTTCAACTGGCTGGGACTGGCGAAACTTGACCCACGCCAGCCCGGCAGGAAGCTTCACGCGACCTTTTTCAAGGCGGCAATACTTGTCAAAGTTGACGAAGCGGATTGAGTCGCGGTTGTCGCTTTTCTTCTTGAAAACGGGAGCCTTGGCGGCGAGTTTTTTATCAAAGCAGCGCATCCACGCGCCGTGCAAGTCTTTGAGTTTCTGCTGGAGGTTGTCGGTATATGCCTCGGTCAGAAAGGCCATTTCTGGGTCTTTCTTCCAACTGGTGAGCATCCGGTTCAGCTCAAAGGCAGAAGGTAGTTTTTCGCCAGCATCCAGAATGCGCTTTGTCTCTGCCAGCCCGTGATTCCAGACATAA